>JAUZPL010000001.1 GCA_030705955.1 Bacillota bacterium
AGCGACGAGGAGGCTCCCGTTCCGCCCGCGGAAAGCGAGCGTCTGGAGCGGAAATCAACTTGCCCGTTTATGAGGTTTTGCCTTTTTTGTCCAAAATAAAAAAGATTGCCGAGAAAAAATACCCCTTTCTCGACAATCTGAAATGCCCCCTAACCATTAGGGGGCATTATCTTTCTTATAGATTTTGTTTCAATTTTAACACAATCTCTTCATCAGGGGTCACGTAGACGGTTTGTTGATTTTCATAAATGACAAAACCAGGTTTAGCTCCACTTGGTTTTTTAACAAATCGTACTTTTGTAAAATCAACTGGAACTGAGCTTGAGTTCCGGGCTTTACTGAAGTAGGCTGCAAGTTTAGCTGCTTCAAGAATGGTTTCTTCATCAGGTTCTTTGCTTCTAATGAGAACATGTGAACCAGGTATATCCTTTGTATGGAACCAGATTTCATCCCGTGCCGCAAGCTTGTTTGTTAAATAATCATTTTGCTTGTTGTTTTTCCCTGCGATAATTTCTATTCCAGTTGAAGAAACATAATGATCTAAAACAGGCTTAGCGTTGTGAATCTTTTTCCCATTTCTCTTTTGCCTTTCTCGAATATATCCACCCTCTACAAGCTCCTCACGGATTTCTTCAATATCCTTTGGAGAAGCAGTTTGGACCTGTTGTAATAAGGTATCAAAGTATTTCACTTCTTCAAGTGCTTTTTCAATTTGTTCGTGAACAATGGAAACGGCATTTTTTGCTTTCTGATATTTAGAAAAATATTTTTGTGCATTTTCTGAAGGGGATTTTTTAGGGTCAAGAGGGATTAAGACAGTCCCTCCTAACTCATCATAATAATTGATTACCTCTATTTCCTTCATTCCTCTTTTTCCTAAAAAAAGGTTTGCAGTCAATAGCTCTCCATATCGCTTTAGTTCCTCTGCTTTTTCTGCATCCACCAAAGTGTCTTTTAGCTTTTCAATTTTCTTTTCATTCTTTTCTTTTTCATTGATGATAAACCGTTCAATATCGATTGATTGCTGTTTCACACGATCCCGTTCAGCCTTGCCAAAATAATATCGATCAAGCATCAAACTTAAAGATGGAAAAGTTTTTGTTTCTCCTTTTATATGCTCTAGAGGAAATAGATAAAAAGATTCTTTTCCAAAAGAAATCATAATAGTAGGGGAAATTGAGCCACTTTCAATTTTTTTAATCAATTGAATAAATGTATATGGTAATGTTGTTCGATTAGCCAAACCACTTTTGTAGATCACTTCTTTTGCAAATAGAGGAGAGACACCAGCAAATTGGTCGACGAGCTGAAGATTTAGTTTGCCGCTGTTAAAATCCAGTTTCTTTAAAATATCATCTTGGGTTGCTTGAAATGGATTTTCCTTTTTCTGTTCTGGCGGAAAAATATAGGGCTGACCAGGTAGAATGGCACGATGAGTGTTCACTGCAAAAGAAACATGCTTTACACTATCAAGAATCATTTGCCGCTCTTTATCCACTAAAACAACATTACTATGTTTACCCATTATTTCTACGATTAACTGTTTATAGCTAATATCACCAATTTCATTTCGCCCTTTTACTTCAAAAATAATGATTCGATCTGATTCCACTTGATAAATATCTTCAAGAAAATACCCTTCAAGATGTTTTCTTAATAACATGCAAAACATTGGTGGTTCACTAGGATTATCATAGCCTTCGTTTGTTAACTGAACCCTGGCATAGCTTGGATGGGCAGATAAAAGAAGCTTGTGATTCATACCATTTGCCCGAATGGTAAGAATCACTTCGTTTTTATATGGCTGTTGAACTTTATTGATTCTACCGCCTTTTAATGAGCCTTTCAGCTCGTCAACCATTGATTTTGTAAATAAACCATCAAATGACATTGGAAACATCCTTTTCTTTCATTAAATTTCACTTTTATCTGTTCGAAATCTGACATAATCAATTGGCGCTTCCGCTTTTCTTATTTTACATCATTCTTTCATAGATAGCATTTTTTTGGACGAGGCTGAATAAGCTTTCTGTAGATGAGGCTTGGTTAAATTTTAAATAGGGAAGTGAGAGAATCAGATGAAATACTATGAAACGGAAATAGATGAAATTGAAAAAGCGCTATTGACATCTATTTCAGATGGATTATCAAATGATGAAGCAAAAAAGCGAATAAAGCAATATGGTTATAATGAATTAGAAGAAGGAGAAAAGCAATCGGCTTTGCTCTTATTTTTTAGTCAATTTAAAGATTTTATGGTTCTAGTCTTACTTGCAGCTACATTAATTTCCGGCCTGTTAGGTGAGTATATTGATGCGATAGCCATCATTGCAATTGTTATTATAAATGGGTTTCTTGGTTTTTTTCAGGAGCGGAGGGCAGAAAAATCACTTCAAGCATTGAAGGAATTATCAGCTCCTCAAGTACATGTTCTTAGAGATGGCAATTGGATTAAAATTCCTTCCAAAGAAGTTACTATCGGAGATATTTTAAAATTTTCAAGTGGTGATCGAATTGGTGCGGATGTAAGAGTTTTCGAGTCTAAGAGTTTAGAAATTGAAGAGTCTGCCCTAACTGGAGAATCTGTTCCAGTTTCTAAACATTCGGATAGCATTCGAACTGGTGAATTAGGAATAGGTGATATGGAGAATATCGCTTTTATGGGCACTATGGTCACAAGAGGAAGCGGTATGGGAATTGTAGTGGCCACTGGAATGAAAACAGCTATGGGCCAAATTGCTGACCTACTGCAAAATGCAGAAAGTGCGCAAACCCCACTGCAGCGCCGTTTGGAAGAACTAGGTAAGATCTTAATCTTTGCCGCACTTTTCTTAACTATTTTAGTAGTTGTGATTGGCGTTATGCAGGGCCATGACCTGTATACAATGTTCTTAGCAGGGGTTTCCCTTGCAGTTGCTGCGATACCTGAAGGATTACCCGCCATTGTTACCGTTGCTTTATCACTGGGTGTTCAAAAAATGATTAAGAAAAATGCCATTGTTAGAAAGCTTAATGCTGTTGAAACATTAGGTTGTGCCTCAGTCATTTGTTCAGATAAGACAGGGACTATGACACAGAATAAGATGACGGTTACTCATTTATGGAGTGGCGGTAAAACATGGACGGTGGATGGAGTTGGCTACGAGCCAAGCGGAAGGTTTTATCATATTGATAAAGCCATTCAAGTCAATAATGAAAAATCGTTACAGCAAATGTTAGTGTTTGGTATGCTTTGCAATCATTCAGAGTTAGCTTTTAAGGAAGATAATATTATTCTTGACGGAGATCCGACTGAAGGCGCATTACTTGTTAGTGCCATGAAAGCGGGATTTAATCGTCAGAAATTATTAGAGGACTTTACAATTTTAAATGAATTCCCATTTGATTCTGCAAGAAAAATGATGAGTATTCATGTTAAAGATAAACAAGGAAGACATTTTATCGTTACGAAGGGTGCACCAGATGTTCTCTTAGGTGTTAGTGAATCAATCCTTTGGGACGGTAAAATGCAATATCTGGCAGGAGAAATGAAAAAAAGGGTTCAAGATGCTATTAATGGATTAGCAGGGAAGGCACTAAGAACGATTGCTATTGCATTTAAACCAGTTCCGGCAGGGACATTTATACTGTCCGAGCATGAAGCAGAAAAAAAATTAACCTTTATTGGGGTTCAAGGAATGATTGATCCTCCAAGGCCTGAAGTGAAAATAGCTGTAAAAGAATGTAAGGAAGCTGGAATAAAAACAGTTATGATTACAGGAGACCATGTGGTAACAGCAAAAGCCATCGCAGCTCAACTGGGTATTTTAACTAGTAAAAGTAAAGTGTTAGATGGTAAAGCCTTAACGAACATGTCCCTAGAGGAGTTAGAGGAAGTAGTAGAGGATGTTTCTGTATTTGCACGTGTATCTCCAGAGCATAAGCTTAAAATTGTAAGAGCATTACAAAATAGAGGCCACGTAGTAGCAATGACTGGTGATGGTGTAAATGACGCTCCAGCTATTAAATCTGCAGACATTGGGGTTGCTATGGGGATTACTGGGACAGACGTTGCAAAAGAGGCTTCGGCTCTTGTTCTTTTGGATGATAATTTTGCTACCATTAAGGCTGCCATTAAAGAAGGAAGAAACATTTATGAAAATATCCGAAAATTTATTCGGTATTTGCTTGCTTCCAACGTCGGTGAAATATTAGTGATGCTTTTTGCTATGATATTAGGGCTTCCATTGCCACTTATCCCTATACAAATTCTTTGGGTCAATTTAGTAACGGACGGATTACCGGCTATGGCACTTGGAGTTGATAGCCCCGAAGAAAATGTAATGAAAAGAGTCCCTCGCAGCCCTAAGGAAGGTGTTTTTGCGCGTGGGCTTGGATGGAAGGTTGTTTCACGCGGTTTCCTTATAGGAATTGTTACCCTTATTGCCTTTATGGTTACTTACAAAAATGATCCTGCAAGACTGCAATATGCACAAACGGTGGCATTTGCTGCACTTGTTATGGCCCAGTTGATTCATGTATTTGATTGTAGAAGCGAAAAATCAGTCCTTGCAAGAAATCCCTTTGGAAATCAGTTTTTAGTTTGGTCAGTGCTTTCATCTCTTGCTTTAGTGCTTGTTGTTATTTATTATCCGCCTTTACAGCCCATTTTTCATACTCTTCCAATCTCAGTAAAAGATTGGTTTATCATTATTGGATTATCCGCTATTCCAACTTTTTTACTTGCAGGTTCATTTTTAGCAAGAAAAAGAAATTAAATTATGTTATAATGCAAAAGGTAGTAGAGTGGACTCTATTACCTTTTGTTTACTATTAGGCACTTTTTAAAGATTGGATGTGCTTTTTTGATGGTTGTAAGTATGACAGGTTTTGGACGAAGTAAGGTTGTATCTGGGCCTTTTTCTGTTAATGTTGAAATAAAAACGGTTAATCATCGTTTTTCCGAATATAGCATTCGAATGCCGCGTCAGCTCCTTAAAATAGAAGAAAAAATGAAAAAAAAGCTTAATCAGCATATCCGCCGAGGTAGAGTTGAAGTGTACGTGACTTTAGAGGGAGAAGGAACAGTAACCCGCAAAGTTCAAGTTGATTGGAAACTTATTGAGGAATATTATCAATTCATTCAATCTGTAAAGGAAAGATACAGTATTGAAGGAAGTATATCACTTAATGATATACTTGGCCGTGAGGAGCTTGTACATATTGAAGAAAGCGAATTCGGCAATGAGGAGCTTGAAAATGCTGTTATCCGTGCTCTTGAAGAAGCTGTTATTTTACTTAAACAAATGAGGCTTGCTGAAGGAGTAGAATTGAAAAAGGATATTACGGCTAATTTGTATCAACTAGAGTCCTCTGTTATTGAGCTGAGAAGATATGCTCCTTTAGTTGTTCAGGGGTACAAAGAGCGGTTAACGAAAAGAATGACTGAATTTTTAAATGGTCAGTATGATGAAGCAAGAATTTTAACCGAAGTGGCTATTTTTGCAGATAAAGCGGATATCAATGAGGAAATGACAAGGCTTTGCAGCCATGTCCAGCAATTTTTACAAACTCTTGAAGATCAAGAGCCAATTGGTCGAAAACTTGATTTCCTCGTTCAGGAGATGAACCGTGAGGTAAATACAATTGGCTCAAAAGCGAACGATTCAAACATAGCAAAAATGGTAGTTGAAATGAAAAGTTTACTTGAGAAATTAAAGGAACAGATTCAAAATATTGAGTAGGGTGGTTTAGAAACGCTTTGACACGGTCAAAATAAATTATTGATGATTGGATGATCATTATGTCAATAAAACTCATAAATATAGGATTTGGAAATATTGCTTCTGCGGGTCGAATTATATCAATAGTCAGTCCAGAATCAGCTCCAATAAAAAGAATTATTCAGGATGCACGGGATAAGGGAGCATTAATTGATGCTACATACGGACGCCGCACGCGTGCTGTTATTGTCATGGATTCGGATCATGTTATTCTTTCAGCAATACAACCCGAAACAATTGCCAATAGGCTATATGACCGTGATGAAAATATTGATGAAGGGTAGTGTTTTTATAAATGCAGGAAAAAGGATTACTCATCGTACTTTCAGGACCGTCGGGGGTTGGAAAAGGAACTGTTAGAAAAGAGATATTCTCTCATCCTGATACGGCTTTTGAATATTCTATTTCGATGACAACGAGGTATCCACGCGAAGGTGAAGTGGATGGAGTCGATTACTTTTACAAGACCAGGGAAGAATTTGAGGAACTTATTGAACATGGTAAGCTATTAGAGTATGCTGAATTTGTTGGTAATTACTATGGAACTCCTGTTGACTATGTGAGAGAAACATTGGATTCTGGTAAAGACGTATTTCTAGAAATTGAGGTAAAAGGTGCTCGGCAAGTTCGCGAGAAATTTCCAGAAGGACTATTTATTTTCCTAATGCCTCCAAGTTTATCTGAACTAAAGAATCGAATTGTTACAAGGGGAACCGAAACAGAAGATATTATTCATAACCGGCTTCTTTCTGCAAGAGAAGAAATTGAAATGATGAGTTTATATGACTATATAGTTGAAAATGATCAGGTTGAACTTGCTTGTAATCGTATTAAAGCGATTGTTATGGCAGAACATTGCCGCAGGGAACGGCTTGAGGCTCGTTATAAAAAATTATTGGAGGTTGAATAACTATGTTGTACCCATCAATTGACTCACTTCTTCAAATAATTGATTCAAAATATTCACTAGTTTCTGTTGCGGCGAAGCGTGCGCGAGCTATGCAACAAGCACATGATGAAAGATTGCCGAAATATGTTTCCTATAAATGTGTAGGTAAAGCTCTTGAGGAGATTTATAGCGGAGAGTTAACTTACCGGGTAGCAAAAAGGGAATCATAATATAAAAGATTGACACAGTAATGAATAAAAGGTCTGACGCCAAAGGTTGTTTACCTTATGAGTCAGCCTTTTTTTACTTTTGAAAAAGAAAAATAATGTCGAAAGAGATAGTTAAAAAAGATGAAAAATCGCAACGAATCTATCATAATGGATAAGAGATAGAAAGGAACGAAATTGGGGGTTGTTGGTGTGAAGGATAGAAAAATATTATTATGTGTCACTGGTGGAATTGCAGCATATAAGGCAGCTGCTTTAACAAGCAAACTTGTACAGGCAGGAGCACAAGTGAAGGTAGTAATAAGTGAGTCTGCTGCAAAATTTGTGACTCCATTAACCTTTCAAGCTTTATCCCGTCATGTGGTGTATGTAGATACCTTTGATGAAAAGAATCCAAAGGTTATTGCACATATTGACTTAGCTGATTGGGCCGATCTTATTCTTGTTGCCCCAGCAACTGCCAATACAATTGGGAAAATAGCAAATGGAATTGCAGATAATATGATTACGACCATTATGCTTGCAACAACAGCCCCTGTCTGGATTGCACCGGCAATGAATGTTCATATGTATGACCACCCGGCTGTAAAAAGAAATATTTCAATCCTAGCTGAATACGGCTATCAATTTGTAGAACCAAATGAGGGGTATTTAGCTTGTGGATATATAGGAAAAGGCCGTCTTGAGGAACCTGAAAAAATCATTTTGTTAATGAAACAATTTTTTCAAAAAGATTCCTTGAAACTTAAAGGGAAAAGGTTTGTCATAACGGCTGGACCAACAAGGGAAAAAATTGATCCAGTACGATTTATTACTAATCATTCAACAGGAAAAATGGGCTATGCTCTTGCTGAAACGGCAAGAGATGAAGGTGCGGAGGTTATATTAATTAGCGGCCCAACGAATATCCCTGCCCCGTCAGGAATGAATATAATTAAAGTTGAAAGTGCCAAGGAGATGTATGAAGCTGTACTATCACATTTTTCTTCGGCAGATGTTGTCATTAAAACGGCCGCAGTTGCGGATTACAGACCGAAAGTGGCTTTTGATCATAAAATAAAAAAACAACCTGGGGAAGCAATGATTGAGCTAGAGAGAACGAAAGATATTCTTTATGAGCTTGGTCAAAGGAAAGAAAAACAAATTCTGATTGGATTTGCCGCAGAAACAAATAATGCGGAAGAATATGCTCGGGAAAAATTGATCGCTAAAAATGCGGACATGATCGTTTCTAATAATGTTAAGTCCGAAGGTGCCGGTTTTGGAACAGATACGAACATTGTAACTCTTATAAAGCGTGATGGAACAAGTTTAAGCTTACCACTCATGTCAAAGAAGAAAGTGGCAGAAAAGATTATTGACGAAGCCGCTTCTTTGTTAAAGGAAATGGAAAAATGAATATTGCGAATGTAATTGTTGATGTTCCAGCAAGGCAAACAGACAAAGCATTTGATTATCTAATTCCGGAAAAGTGGAAAGAGATGATTAAACCTGGAATGAGGGTCATTGTTCCATTTGGTCCAAGAAAAATACAAGGTTTTGTAACAAGCATTAAAACAGATACTAGCTTCCCTCAATTAAAGGAAATTCATGAGCCCATGGATCTAGTACCCGTGTTGAATCAGGAGTTATTAGGGCTTGGGTCGTGGCTTGCGGAGAATACATTAAGCTTTAAAATATTGGCTTTTCAGGCAATGCTTCCAGCAGCGTTAAAAGCAAAATATGAAAAAAAAGTACGGCTAAATTCAAATATAAACGTTGAAAACATATCCCATGATTTACAACAGATTTTTAGTAAAGAAAAAACGATTGCATGGGAAGACGCATTGAATAGTGGAATTGCTACCATTCTGCAAAAAGAGGCTGCAAAAGGCAATGTTGAAATCGTTTATGAAGTGAAGGAAAGAGTTAAAAAGAAAAAATTAAAATATATTTTGCCAACCGTTTCTGCTGAAGAATTGAAAATAGAGTTTTCGAACATATCGCAAAGAGCGGCTAAGCAAAAAGAACTTATAGGTCTTTTTATTCAAACGTATGAACCAATTGTACTTAAAAAGCTTCTTTCTGATTTTTCCATTCCTTCATCAGCAATAAAAGCACTAATAGATAAAAAGCTGCTTGAGGAAAAGGAAATGGAAGTTTATCGAAATCCTTTCGAAAACAAAGAATTTAAAGAGACAAAACCATTTCCATTAACAGATGCACAAAACAAGGCGATTACACCCATTCTTAATAGCATTGAAGAGAGACGACATGAGGTCTTTTTACTTTATGGTGTAACTGGAAGCGGTAAAACTGAAGTTTATTTACAATCTATTCAAGAGGTATTGAAAGAAGGTCGTGAAGCAATTGTTCTTGTTCCAGAAATTGCGTTAACTCCACAAATGGTTAATCGTTTTAAAGGGAGATTTGGTGAACGGGTTGCAGTTATGCACAGTGGTTTGTCTGCAGGAGAAAAATATGATGAATGGCGAAAAATTCAAAGAAAAGAAGTAAGTGTAGTAGTGGGGGCACGTTCAGCCATTTTTGCCCCATTTGAGAACTTAGGTATTATCATTATTGATGAAGAACATGAAACCACTTATAAACAGGAAGAAATGCCTCGATATCATGCACGGGATGTTGCAATAGAAAGAGCTAAAAATGCTAATTGTCCAGTTGTACTTGGCAGTGCAACTCCTTCATTAGAATCCTATGCAAGAGCACAAAAAGGGGTTTATCACGTATTACCACTACCAAACCGTATGAATAATCAATCTCTTCCTACAGTTGAAATTATTGATATGCGTGAGGAGCTAAGAGAGGGTAATCGCTCCATGTTCTCAAGAAGTTTATTAGAGAAATTAAAGGAGCGGCTTTTAAAAAAGGAACAAACTGTTTTGTTTTTAAATAAACGCGGACACTCTTCTTTTGTTATGTGCCGGGATTGCGGTTATGTAGTAAATTGCCCTAATTGTGATATTTCCTTGACCTATCATCGGGTGAATGAACGAATGAAATGCCATTATTGTGGCTATGAGAGCACTGTTCCAAAAAGATGTCCAGAATGTTCTAGTGAATATATTCGTTATTTTGGAACTGGTACACAAAAAGTTGAAGAAGAATTAGGGAAAATCCTTCCTGAAGCAAGAATTATTCGCATGGATGTAGATACAACGGGTCGAAAGGGTGCACACGAAAGACTTTTGAATGAATTTGGAGAGGGGAAAGCAGATATTCTTCTTGGGACCCAAATGATTGCAAAAGGTCTGGACTTTCCAAATATTACTCTTGTAGGTGTATTATCTGCTGATACAATGCTGCATTTACCAGATTTTCGTTCGTCTGAAAAAACATTTCAATTGTTGACACAGGTAAGTGGGCGTGCCGGTCGACATGAATTGCCTGGAGAGGTGGTTATCCAGACCTATACACCAGAGCATTACAGTATTGTACTTGCAGGTGATCAGGACTATGAGCCATTTTATCATAGAGAAATGATGATTCGAAAAATCCACCAATATCCTCCATTTTACTTTATTTCTCTTATTACAATTAGTCATGAACAACTTATGACGGCTGTGTCTATTACGGAGAAAATTACAAAATATGTCCGGTCACGTCTTTCAAATCAGGCAGTCATTTTAGGCCCTGTAGCTTCACCTATTCCGCGGCTCAACAATAGATACCGTTACCAATGTTTGATAAAATACAAAAGGGAACCAAATCTAATTGAAACACTAAAAAAAGTAATCGATCAATATCAAAAAGAGGCATCAAATGGTTTACAGGTTTCAGTAGATGTAAATCCATATATATTGATGTAGCTGATAGTTGTAGGATTATGAATATTTTTTTCGGTGAAAATGATAGTAGACTAAATTTTAAGGCGCTTAATTTAAAATATGGAGGAACTTTTTTTGGCTATTCGAAAAATAATAATATATCCTAATGAAATTCTTGAAAAGGAATGTAAAGAGGTAACCAAGTTTGATCGTAAGCTTGGAATCATTCTTGATGATATGTATGATACGATGATTAAGTACGATGGTGTTGGCCTTGCCGCACCACAAATAGGCTTGGATTTACAAATAGCCGTTGTTGATATTGAAGATGAGTCTGGGACAATAGAAATGATTAACCCAAAAATATTGGAAACCTCAGGTTCTCAAACAGGTCCAGAAGGTTGCTTAAGCTTTCCTGATGTTTTTGGTGAAGTAACTAGACCTTTCTACGTTAAAATTGAAGCATTAAATCGGAGAGGAAAGAGATTCACCTTTGAAGCAGAAGATTTTCTTGCTAGGGCAATACAGCATGAAATAGATCACTTACATGGAATCTTATTCACATCAAAAGTATCTAGATATTTAGAAGTCGAAGAACTAGAAGGGTAGGTAGTGTAATGGTAAAAATCATTTTTATGGGCACTCCGTACTTTTCTGTGCCTGTACTCCGTCAAATCATGAACGATGGCTATGATGTGATTGGAGTGGTCACACAACCCGACCGTCCTGTTGGGAGGAAAAGGGTTTTAACACCTCCCCCTGTAAAAGTAGAGGCACTTAAACATGGAATTCCTGTATTTCAGCCTGAAAGAATTAGAAATAAAGAAGAACTAGAACAAATTCTAGCGTTGAAGCCTGATCTGATTGTGACAGCAGCATTTGGTCAAATTTTACCAAAACAGCTGTTAGATGCACCTCAATTTGGTTGTATAAATGTTCATGCTTCCTTGCTTCCGGAACTTCGAGGTGGAGCACCAATTCATTATGCCATTCTTCAAGGAAAAAAGAAGACGGGTGTAACCATTATGTACATGGTTGAAAAATTGGATGCTGGGGATATCTTAACCCAAGTGGAAGTACAAATCCATGAAGAGGACAATGTAGGAACACTTCATGAAAAGTTAAGTGCAGCTGGTTCAAAATTGTTATCAGAGACACTCCCACTTTTACTTGAAGGGAAGTTGACTCCAATACCACAAAATAACGAAAAAGCGACTTTTGCTTCTAATATAAAACGGGAGCAGGAAAAAATCGATTGGTTAAAAATGGGAGAAGAAATTTATAACCATATTCGTGGACTTTGCCCATGGCCTGTGGCATTTACCATTTTAGAGGGACAAGTATTGAAAATATGGACAGCTGAAAAAGTGGAGTGTCATTCTAGTCATGAGGCTGGAACCATTATTCGAATAGAATCCGATGGTTTTGTTGTATCAACTGGAAATGATACTTCAATAAAGATAACAGAACTCCAGCCTTCAGGCAAAACGAAAATGACAGGTGAACAATTTTTACGGGGAGCTGGCTCAAAAATTTCGATAGGGTTAAAGCTAGGAGATTAGAATGAGTACAAAAAATGTTCGTGAAACAGCACTTGAGATTCTTGAAGCAATTGAAAAGAACCAGGCCTATAGCAATTTGCTTCTTAACCAAACGATTAAAAAAAATCAAATCCCTGTGAAGGATATCGGGTTACTAACGGAATTAACCTATGGAACACTTCAAAGAAAAATGACTCTTGATTATTTTCTAACCCCATTTTTTAAAAAAAATAGTAAAATTGAAGGTTGGGTACAGATTCTTTTGAGGCTCACCCTTTATCAAATGGTATATCTTGATAAGATTCCTGACCGGGCTGCTATTTATGAAGCTGTAGAAATAGGTAAAAAAAGAGGGCATAAAGGAATAGCAAGTATGGTGAATGGGGTATTAAGAAGCATCCAAAGAGAAGGACTTCCTTCATTAGAAGAAATATCTGATCCAATCCAAAGACTATCAATCGAGACAAGTCATCCAATTTGGATAGTGAATAAATGGGTAAATCAATTTGGACTTAAAAAAGCAAAGGAAATGTGTGAAATTAATTTAACTGCACCTATGCAAACAGCAAGAGTTAATTTAATGAAAATCTCACGCGAAGAATGTATTGCACGACTTGAACTTGAGGGATTTGAAGTGGAAAGAAGTCCTATTATCCCTGAGGCTATCCAAGCATTAAAAGGGAATTTGGCTAAATCAAACGTTTTTTTAGAAGGTCTTATTACTATTCAAGATGAAAGCTCTATGTTGGTTGCTTATGCACTTGGGGTAAGGGAAAACGAAGTGGTTTTAGATGCATGTGCAGCACCAGGAGGTAAGAGTACCCATATTGCCGAAAAAATGAAAAACACTGGTGAAGTCATCTCGCTTGATCTCCATGCCCATAAGGTGAAATTAATAACTGAAAATGCTAAAAGATTATCCTTAACAAGTATTCATCCACTAGTGATGGATAGTCGAAAGGCACTGGAGCATTTCGAAAAGGAAACATTTGATAAGGTTTTACTTGATGCTCCTTGTTCGGGTCTGGGAGTGGTAAGAAGAAAACCAGACATGAAATACACAAAAAAAGAACAGGATTTATCACAGCTAAGGGTGATTCAACAAAATCTTTTAAAATCGATTTCACCTTTAGTGAAGAAAAGGGGCATTCTTGTTTATAGTACATGTACAGTGGACCAAGAAGAGAATGAGGATATGGTAAAAGAATTTTTAGCAGAGAATCCAGAATTTGAAGAGGATTTGACCGTAAAAGAACGTATGCCTGAGGCAATAAGGCCATTTGTAAAAGACTATCAATTACAAATTTTTCCACAGGATTTTAGTTCAGACGGTTTCTATATTGCAGTTTTGAGAAAGAAGGGGTAATTGTTGGAACAATTAAATACAGCTAAGATTGATACAGCTAACGACAATAGAAAACAATCCGTATATTCTTTATTATTACCAGAATTAAAACAGTGGTTATCTGAAAATGGAGAAAAGCCATTTCGGGCAGAACAAATTTTTGAATGGCTTTATAAAAAAAGAGTTTCTTCATTTGATGAAATGAGTAATTTATCTAAGGAATTAAGGGAGAAACTTGAAAGCCATTTTCAATTGACCACCTTAAAAACAGTCATTCAGCAAACATCATCAGATGGGACCATTAAGTTCTTATTTGAACTTCAAGACGGATATTCGATTGAAACAGTTTTAATGCGACATGAATATGGGAATTCCGTTTGTGTGACAACTCAAGTTGGATGTAGGATGGGTTGTACCTTCTGTGCATCCACATTAGGTGGTTTAAAGAGACATTTAGAGGCTGGTGAAATCGTTGCACAGGTTGTTAACGTTCAACAGGTTTTAGATATGACTGAAGAGCGTGTAAGCTCAGTTGTCATTATGGGAATTGGAGAACCATTTGATAATTATGATAATATGCTTTCCTTCTTGAAAATCGTTAATCATGAAAAAGGTTTAAACATTGGAGCTCGGCATATTACAGTTTCAACAAGTGGAATTATTCCAAGAATTTATGATTTTGCAGATGAAAATACACAGATTAATTTCGCAATATCGCTCCATGCTCCTAATACAGAAATAAGATCAAGATTAATGCCGGTTAATAAAGCTTATAAACTTGATGACTTAATGAAAGCTGTGAGGTATTATATCGATAAGACAGGGAGAAGGATTAGCTTTGAGTATGGTTTATTTGGGGGAGTAAATGACCAAATTGAGCATGCAAGAGAGTTAGCTGCCCTTATAAAAGGAATAAAATGCCATGTAAACCTTATTCCTGTAAATTACGTCCCTGAACGGGATTATGTTAGAACACCTAAAGACCAAATTTTTGCTTTTGAAAAGGAATTAGTAAAGCATGGCATTAATGTTACGATACGCAGAGAGCACGGTCATGATATAGATGCAGCTTGTGGACAACTTCGTGCAAAGGAGCGGAAAGAAGAGACGAGGTGAAAGAATGAAGATAGTTTATAAAACAGACCAAGGCAAAGTTCGTTCTCATAATGAGGACTCCGGCGGGGTTTTTAGAAATCATGAAGGAATTATTCTTGCTATTGTTGCTGATGGAATGGGAGGTCATCGTGCCGGCGATGTAGCAAGCACGATGACAATAAATGAAATGAAAACAAGATGGGAAACAGTAACGGATATTAACACTGCAGAAAAAGCCGAGAGCTGGTTAAAAGAAAATATTCTAGTAGTAAACAAAATTCTATTTGACCATGCAAAAGACAATGTTGAGTGTGATGGAATGGGTACAACAATTGTTGCAGCCATATGCACTGAAAATTTTGCAACAGTAGCTAATATTGGTGACAGTCGTTGTTATTTATTAAATGAAACAGGCTATAAGCAGGTAACTGAAGACCATTCACTTGTTAATGAGCTTGTTAGATTTGGACAAATTTCTAAAGAAGATGCTGAACATCATCCACGTAAAAATGTTTTATTAAGGGCTTTAGGAACGGAAGAAAAGGTTGAAATGGACGTAAAAACGATCATCTTTGAAGAAGGCGATTATTTACTTTTATGTTCAGATGGACTATCAAATAAAATTAGTGAAAAAGAAATGAATGAAATTCTCGGCACTTTTGATGCTCTAGAGCAAAAAGCTGAAAAGCTGATTTCTTTAGCTAATGAGTATGGCGGTGAAGATAACATTACCCTGTCCATTGTTGAGTTTTCTGATAGCAGTGAGGGTGATGAGAAATGATGATTGGTAAAAGAATAAATGGTAGATACAAAGTAATGGAAATGATTGGTGGCGGGGGAATGGCTAATGTTTATTTAGCCCATGATATGATCCTTGACCGCAATGTTGCAGTAAAGATGTTAAGACTAGATTTAACAAATGATGAAGAGTTTATACGCAGGTTTCATAGAGAGGCGCAGTCCGCTACAAGCTTAAATCACCCAAATATCGTTAACATATATGACGTTGGGGAAGAAGATGATCTTTATTACATTGTGATGGAATATGTGGATGGAGAGACTCTCAAACAATACATACAACATAACTCTCCACTTCGAGTAGAAGAAGCCATTGGCATTATGAGACAGTTAACTTCTGCAATATCACATGCCCATCAAAACGCCATTATTCACCGAGATATAAAACCACATAATATATTAGTTGACCGAAAAGGGAATGTAAAAATTACAGATTTCGGTATTGCCATGGCGTTAAGCTCTACTAGTATTACACAAACAAATTCCGTGCTTGGTTCAGTTCATT
Source organism: Bacillota bacterium (assembly GCA_030705955.1). GTDB lineage: Bacteria > Bacillota > Bacilli > Bacillales > Cytobacillaceae > JAUZPL01. The sequence goes on from JAUZPL010000001.1 coordinate 15,927, forward strand.
ATTTATCACCAGAACAGGCTAGAGGCGGAATGGCAAATAAAAAATCAGATATCTACTCTCTAGGTATCGTTATGTTTGAATTATTAACTGGAAGACTGCCTTTTTCAGGAGAATCTGCCATTTCGATAGCCTTAAAACATTTACAGTCAGAAACACCATCAGTAAGAAGATGGAATCCGAGCATTCCGCAAAGTGTTGAAAATATTGTACTGAAAGCAACAGCAAAAGATCCTTTTCACCGGTATAACAATGTGGAAGAAATGGGAGAAGACCTTAGAACTGCGCTTAACCCGGAACGTTTAGATGAGCCAAAATTTGTAGTGCCAATAGATATTGAGGCAACAAAAGCGATACCTGTGATAACAAATGATCGCCCACTTCAAAATTTGGATGAAACTCTTGTTCATAATCATGAAAAAATAACTCAAAATACTAATGATACTCCAAAAAATGATAATGGTAAGAAAAAACGTAAAAAGTGGCCAATAATTCTAATCTCAACCTTTATCATTCTTGCATTATTAGGTGTATTAGCTGTGACTGTCCTTCCAGGATTGTTTTCACCTAAGGATATAACTGTACCAGATGTTAGTGGGAAAAAATTTGATGACGCAGTAACCGTACTTATTTCAAAGGGATTTTCCATTGGAAAAACAAAAGAAGTAACAGATGACCAAATTGCAAATGGTAAAATTATAAAGACAGATCCAGAGGCAGGAACTACGGCCAAGGCAGGCTCTAAGATCATCCTTTATAAGAGTATGGGCAAAGAAAAATTTGTTTTATCAGATTATGTCGGCAGGCAAATTGATGAAGTTACTGCCCTGTTGCAAAATGAAAATTTCAAGCTTATTCGCCCTAACTCAGTTTATGATGACAGTGATCCAGGTACAATTGTTAGTCAAAGTCCTGCACCGGGTAAGAAGGTTGTTCCGGAGGATACAGTTATAAATTTCAATGTAAGTAAGGGGCCAGAGAAAATTATTTTAAAGGATTTGACCCAATATAATTTACAGGGTGCACAGGATTATGCCACTACTGTAGGGCTTACACTTGATTCCTCCCAACAGCAATATAGTGATACGGTTCCGGTGGGGATGGTTATTTCCCAGTCTCCAGCATCAGGAACAGAAATGCAAAAAGGTGATAAAGTAACAGTCATCATTTCAAAAGGAAAGGAAGAAAAACCTCCTAAGCCCTTTAAAAGAGATGTTACGATTCCATATGAACCATCCATTCCAGGACAGCCGCAAACTGTTCAAATTTATATCCAGGATATGAATCATAGTATGACAGACCCTGCACAAACACTTCAAATCACTAAAACTGAAACAGAAACTATAACATTACAGATTCTTCCTGGGCAAACTGGTGGTTATAAGGTAATTCGTGATAATTCAGTGATTCAGGAAGATAATGTGAATTATGACGACCCAGAATGAGGATGAACGTTTAAACTCTAGATTTCTAAATCAATGGATTTTCTTATTTCAAAAGGGCAAGGAGTGTAGCTATGCCTGAAGGGAAAATAGTAAAAGCATTAAGTGGATTTTATTATGTATTTCATGACAGGAAAATGATTCAATGTCGGGGAAGAGGGGTATTCCGAAAAAATAAGGTTACCCCCCTTGTCGGGGATGAGGTAGTTTTTCAGGCTGAAAATGAACAAGAAGGATATATTTTAGAAATAAAAGAACGGAAAAATGAATTAGTGAGGCCTCCAATCGCCAATGTAGACCAAGCAATCCTTGTTTTTTCGGCGGTTGAACCAGATTTTAGCACTGTTTTACTTGATCGTTTCCTTGTTTTGGTCGAATTTAACCATATCGAGCCTATAATTTGTATTACGAAAATGGACCTGCTAACTTTAGAACAGCAAAAGGTAATTCATCAGTATGCTCAGGAATATAAAAAAGCTGGATATCAAGTTATCCTCACCTCATCTGAAAATGAAACAGGAATGGAACAGTTATATCCGCTATTAGAAAACAGAATTTCCGTTTTTGCTGGACAATCTGGTGTGGGTAAGTCATCCTTAGTCAATGCATTACGACCAGATCTTTCCTTAAAAACAAATAATATATCATCCCATCTTGGCAGAGGAAAGCATACAACCCGTCATGTAGAATTAATTGAGGTTGGTAATGGCCTCCTAGCGGATACTCCTGGCTTTAGCAGCTTAGAATTTACTAATATCGAAGCAGAGGATTTAAACAATTGTTTTCCTGAATTGGCCATGCAAAGTGAATCATGTAAATTTAGAGGATGCCTACATTTGAAGGAGCCAAAATGTGCAGTTAAATCTGCAGTGGAGGCAGGAGAGATTCCTTCCTATCGATATGAACATTACCTTGAGTTTTTAACAGAAATAAAAGAAAGAAAGCCTAGGTACTAAATATGGTGAAAATTGCACCTTCTATTTTATCTGCAAATTTTGCAAAATTGGGCGAAGAAATTTTAGACGTAGAACGTGGAGGGGCAGATTATATCCATATTGATGTCATGGATGGACACTTTGTACCAAATATCACGATAGGACCGCTAGTTGTTGAGGCTATTCGACCTATCACACAACTGCCCCTGGATGTTCATCTAATGATTGAAAACCCTGATCAATATATTAAAGCTTTTGCCGAAGCAGGGGCGAACTATATTACAGTGCATGTAGAGAGTTGTCGCCACCTGCATCGGACAATTCAGCTTATCAAATCATTCGGAGTAAAAGCGGGTGTTGTTTTAAATCCAGCAACACCGGTTGAAACAATCCAACATATAATTGGGGATATTGATATGGTTTTATTAATGTCAGTAAATCCAGGATTTGGAGGACAAAAGTTTATTCCTGAGGTATTGCCAAAAATAAAAAAGGTGAAAGAATTGGCTGAGACTAAAGGGGTGAATTTAGAGATTGAAATCGACGGCGGTGTTAATGCCGAAACGGCAAAACTTTGTATTGAGGCTGGAGCCACTGTACTTGTTGCAGGTTCTGCCGTATATAATGAAAAAGATAGAGCGAAGGCTATATCATTAATTAGAGGATAGACAAACAAGAGAAGCTAGTAATTTTGCTGGCTTCTTCTTAATTTGAATGGGGTGGTTTTATGATCATTAATATTGTTGCTGGCGGACCAGAGGAATTTCTCCCTCATTTAAACGAATTTAATGATGAAAACTGCATATGGGTAGGTGTAGATAGAGGAGTTTTCTATCTTTTAGAAAGAAAAGTCAAGCCATTTATTGCTTTTGGTGATTTTGATTCGGTATCCTCTCTAGAATTGCATGAAATTGAAAAACAGGTTGCTCATTTAAAAAGGTTTAATCCGGAAAAGGATGAAACTGATTTAGAGTTAGCAATGAATTGGGCGTTAGGTCAGAAGCCAACAGAGATTCGCATTTTTGGGGCAACTGGGGGGAGACTGGATCATTTCTTTGGAAATGTTCAACTGTTAATTAAGCCAGTAATGGCGAATCTTTCAATAAATCTTTCTTTAATCGATAAAAAAAATATTGTTTTTGTGAAGGGCCCCGGAAACTATTCCATTTTAAAGGATCCTCACTTTAAATATATATCATTCATTCCTGTTTCCTTGCATGTTAGAGATCTAACACTAAGGAGTTTTAAATATCCTCTAAACGATTGTCATATTTCACTAGGTTCCACACTATGTATTAGTAATGAACTTATTGATGATGTTGGTACTTTTTCTTTTTCGGAAGGCATATTAATAGTGGTAAGAAGCCATGATTAATTGCTTTTAACTTATTTCATACCTTTGAATAAGATGATAAGGGTGTAAGAAAAAGTGAAAACGTGTGAAATGGTGAGGAGGGACCATATGAAATTTTATACAATCAAACTGCCAAGATTTTTAGGCGGATTAGTCCGCGCAATGATTGGGGTCTTTAAGAAAAACGATTAGATTTGCATTTTACAAAATAGAGAGACAACCTTCCTAATAATTTCAGCACCCTGATAATGGGTGTTTTTTATTTAACCAAGAAAAAGAAAAAGACATCCCATAAAAGGATGTCTCGTCATATTAAACGCGTTCTACTTTACCTGATCTTAACGCTCTTGTAGAAACCCAAACGCGTTTAGGCTTTCCATCAACAAGAATACGTACCTTTTGTAGGTTAGCACCCCATGTACGTTTGTTAGCGTTCATAGCGTGAGAACGTGCGTTACCAGTTGTTGTTTTCTTACCAGTGATTACACATTTACGTGGCATACTGAATTCCCTCCTTAACTAGCAAAAGCTTTTATGCTTTTATATACAAATTTCAGTACATGCTCTGGATAAAGAAAAAAGGCAAAAGCCAAGTTTTCTGACCAAACATACTTTAATAATTTATCATAAAACATGTCTGAATGAAATAGTTTAAAAATATGCCTTTCAAGAAAAATACCTTGACATTTAATTTATTTCTAAGTCTGTACCTATACAAAATAAGAATGCCTTTTAAAATTAGTTTGACTATAGTAAAATGACTGTAGTCAAACAGCAATTTCCAAAGGGGGAACGATTCATGTCCATTGAATTAAAAACAAAGTACGGACAAATTGATATATCCACTGAAGTAATCGCTACCATCGCTGGAGGAGCAGCAATTGATTGTTATGGAATTGTCGGTATGGCTTCCAAAAGTCAAATAAAAGATGGCCTAACGGAAATATTGCGCAGAGACAACTTTACCCGAGGGGTAATTGTTCGTCAGGAAAACGATGAAGTACAAATTGACATGTATATTATTGTAAGCTATGGAACAAAAATTTCTGAAGTTGCACATAACGTGCAGTCAAAGGTTAAGTATATTCTTAATAAAACCGTCGGACTTGCCGTTAATTCAGTAAATATATATGTTCAAGGAGTTCGTGTGACGAACCCATTGTGAGGAGGAAAGTTTTGTGTCAATTACAACGTTAGATGGAAAACGTTTTGCGGAGATGGTAATCCAGGGAGCCAATTATTTAGCTGCAAATGCAAAAATGGTGGATGCTTTAAACGTTTTTCCTGTGCCCGATGGTGATACTGGAACAAATATGAATTTATCCATGACTTCAGGGGCAAAAGAGGTTAAAAATAATGTTCAGGAACATATTGGAAAAGTGGGAGTTTCCTTATCTAAAGGTTTGTTAATGGGAGCTCGTGGAAACTCAGGCGTTATTCTTTCCCAATTGTTTCGTGGTTTTGCAAAAACGATTGAGAACAAATCATCTATTTCCGGTAGTGATTTTGCTCGAGCACTTGAATTAGGGGTTGAAACAGCCTATAAAGCAGTCATGAAACCGGTAGAAGGTACAATTTTAACGGTTGCGAAAGATGCTGCCAAAAAAGGGGTACTCGTTTCACAGAAAACCGATGATATTATTGTAATTATGGAGGAAGTTTTAACAGAGGCAAAAGCTTCCCTTAAACGTACACCTGACCTTTTACCAGTCCTAAAGGAAGTAGGAGTGGTTGATAGTGGTGGTCAAGGTCTTGTATTCGTATATGAAGGTTTTTTAGCAGAGTTAAAAGGGGAAACACTTCCAAATACGCCTTCTGTCATTCCGACATTAGAGGCACTAGTAAGTGCTGAACATCATAAAAGTGTGCAAAGTCATATCCAAACAGAAGATATTAAATTTGGATATTGTACCGAGTTTATGGTCAAATTCGAAAAGGGTAAAACCAAAAAGAATCCTTTTCACGAAGAAGGATTTCGAACTGACTTAAGTGAGTTCGGTGATTCTTTACTTGTTATTGCAGATGAAGAGCTTGTCAAGGTCCATATTCATTCAGAAGAACCTGGTACAGTTTTAAGCTACGGGCAAAGATACGGAAGCTTAATCAATATTAAAATTGAAAATATGCGCCAGCAGCATTCTAATATTGTTGGAGAAACACATACACCTCTTGTATCAGACAAAGAGCAAAATCAAAAGGTTCAACAGGAATACGGAGTAGTGACGGTTTCAATGGGAGCAGGTATTGCAGATTTATTCCGAAGTATTGGAGCAAATGCTGTAATTGAAGGCGGACAAACGATGAATCCTAGTACAGAAGATATAGTGAAAGCTATACGTGAAGTGAATGCGAAGAAAGTATTTATTTTACCAAATAATAAGAATATCATAATGGCAGCACAACAAGCATCACAAGTATCGGAAGAAGAAGTTTACGTAATTGAATCAAAGACTGTGCCACAAGGACTTGCTGCATTGCTAGCTTTTAATCGTGGTTTAGATGTTCAGTCAAACCAAGCTTTGATGAATGAAGCATTGAAACAGGTCAAAAGTGGACAAGTGACGTTTGCTATACGTGATACTAATATTGATGGCCTTGAAATTGAAAAAGATGATTTCATGGGGATTGCAGAAGGAAAAATCATAGTGAAAAATAAGGACAAGGTGAAAGCTGCACAGGACCTTCTTTCTGATATGCTTAATGAAGATTCCGAAATCCTAACTATTCTTTATGGCGAGGGTGTTTCGGAAAATGAGTTGAAGAATTTAACTACATTTATTGAAGAAAACTTTAATCATATCGAGCTTGAAGTTCATAACGGCAAACAACCGCTTTACTCATTTATATTTTCCATAGAATAAATTAACACTATATTCCTATGGTTAACACTAGACCTTTTGTATATGGAACGAATAAAATAGAAGGGAAAACCCTTCTTTTTTTTCGAAAAAAAAATCCAAATTAAACGTTTTCATTTTTGATAACTGCATCAAAGGGAGAGAATACGTGTGAAATATAAAAGTGTATTTGACATCATCGGCCCGGTAATGATTGGGCCTTCCAGCTCGCATACTGCTGGAGCAGCCCGAATAGGACGAGTTGCAAGAAGTTTATTTGGCAGAGAACCAAAATGGGCTAATATTTCATTGTACGGCTCATTTCGTGAGACATATAAGGGCCATGGAACAGATGTAGCTATTGTTGGGGGCATTTTAGATTTTGATACAGATGATATAAGGATTATTAATGCTATTAAAATAGCTGAAGAACGGGGAATGAAACTAAACTTTATTGAAGAGGATGCGGTAACAGACCATCCAAATACGGCTAGAATCATTATAGGAGACGAGCAGGGGGAGCTTGAATTAGTTGGTATTTCAATTGGCGGAGGAAAAATAGAAATTACCGAGCTAAATGGCTTTGAATTAAAGTTGTCAGGAAATCATCCAGCAATTTTAGTTGTTCATAATGATCGATTTGGTGCAATTGCAGGAGTATCAAATATTCTAGCGCAATATGAAATAAATATTGGTCATATGGAAGTTTCCAGAAAGGAAAAAGGGAAGCTTGCTCTCATGACTATTGAAGTGGACCAGAATATAGAAAATAAAATACTAAATGAAATTGAACAGCTGCCACATGTTTTAAAAGTAACCAAAATCGTAGACTGATAAGATTAAACGATTTTAGAGAGGGGGAAAGTCATGTTTCGAAATGTATCAGAATTAGTTGACCTCGCAACAAACCAAAACAAAAAAATATCCGAAATTATGATTGAACAGGAAATGACAGTGACTGGACGTACTCGAGAGGAAATTTTTTCGCAAATGGATAAAAACCTTCGAGTGATGGAGGAAGCCGTGGAAAGAGGGATACGGGGGGTGAAGTCTCATTCTGGATTAACCGGCGGTGATGCAGTTCTTTTGCAAAAATATATTGAAAAGGGCAATTTTTTAACCGGTAAAACAATACTTGATGCTGTGAGTAAAGCGGTTGCCACCAATGAAGTAAATGCTGCAATGGGAACGATTTGTGCTACACCAACTGCAGGTTCTGCAGGTGTCGTCCCAGGTACGTTGTTTGCAGTACAAAAGAAACTAAAGCCTACACGATCGGAAATGGTAGCGTTCCTTTTTACAGCAGGGGCGTTTGGATATGTTGTGGCAAATAATGCCTCGATTTCTGGGGCTGCAGGAGGATGCCAAGCAGAGGTTGGTTCAGCAGCAGGAATGGCAGCTGCAGCGATTGTGGAAATGGCTGGAGGTACCCCTGCCCAATGTGCAGAAGCAATGGCAATTACCTTAAAGAACATGCTCGGATTGGTTTGTGATCCGGTTGCAGGACTTGTTGAAGTTCCATGTGTGAAAAGAAATGCAATGGGTGCAGCCAACGCGATGGTTGCTGCAGATATGGCACTTGCAGGTATTACTAGTAGAATACCATGTGATGAGGTAATTGATGCAATGTATAAAATTGGTCAATCAATGCCAGTGGCTCTAAGGGAAACAGCGCAAGGGGGGTTAGCGGACACTCCGACTGGTCGATTGCTTCAAGCAAAGATCTTTGGGATCGTACGCGATTAAAGTGGTGGATAATCTTAATCAATCAGTCATTGTTCTAAAAGGGATTGGTGAAGAAACAAAAGAAGCACTCGAGGAAATGAAAATTTTTACTGTTCAAGACCTCCTCGAGTACTTTCCATACCGTTATGAGGACTATTCACTTCGTGATCTGGCAGAGGTCAAACATGAGGAAAAAGTGACGATTGAAGGGAAGGTTCATAGTGAGCCTTCTCTTATCTATTATGGAAAAAAGAAATCAAGACTTACTTTCCGTCTTTTAGTTGACCGATACCTTATTCAGGTTGTTTTCTTTAACCAGCCATATTTAAAAAATAAAATCATGATGAATGAAATGGTAACAGTCTCAGGAAAATGGGATCAGCACCGTCAGACCATTTCTGCAAGTGAATTGAAAAATGGGCAATCCTCCCATTTAACAGAATTCGAACCTATTTATGCCTTAAAGGGCAAAATAACAATGAAAGGTATTCGTAAGTTTATTAGTATTGCATTTAATCAATTTGGACATCTCATGCGGGAAACATTGCCTGAATCTTTAATGAAAAAGTATAAACTATTAAATCGACGGGATGCCGTACGAGCCATGCATTTTCCTGACAACGGGGAGAATTTGAAACAGGCTAGAAGGCGGCTGGTATATGAAGAATTCCTTACCTTTCAGTTAAAAATGCAAGGGCTTAGAAAATTTGAAAGGGAACAATCTCAAGGTAAGGAACAAAATTATCATTTAGAAAAATTAAAAATATTTATCGAACAACTTCCTTTTCCATTAACAAATGCGCAAAAAAGAGTAGTCAATGAAATTCTTAAGGATTTGAAATCCACTTTTAGAATGAATCGTCTTTTACAAGGGGATGTCGGCTCAGGAAAAACGGTTGTTGCGGCAATTGGACTATATGCAAGCTTTACAGCAGGTTTTCAAGGAGCATTAATGGTTCCAACTGAAATTTTGGCCGAACAGCATATGGAATCATTCCTACATTTACTTGAACCATTTGGAGTAAAATGTGAGCTTTTAACTAGTTCGATAAAAGGAAAAAGGCGAAAAGAGATACTTGAGGGGGTAGCCCTTGGGGAAATTAACATTTTAATTGGAACCCATGCTCTTATTCAGGATGAAGTAATTTTTCATCATCTAGGTCTGGTTATCACAGATGAACAGCATCGTTTTGGTGTTGAGCAGAGGAGAATTCTCCGTGAAAAGGGTGAAAACCCAGATGTTTTGTTTATGACTGCAACGCCAATCCCTCGTACTTTAGCCATCACTGTTTTTGGTGAAATGGATGTTTCAATCATAGATGAGATGCCTGCAGGAAGAAAAGTGATTGAAACCTATTGGGCAAAGCATACAATGCTTGATCGAGTGTTGACTTTTATGGAAAAGGAATTGATAAAAGGCAGGCAGGCCTATGTTATATGTCCACTAATTGAGGAATCTGAAAAATTGGATGTCCAGAATGCTATTGATGTACACAGTACATTAACACATTATTTTAATCAGAGATACGATGTAGGTTTGATGCATGGGCGTTTGAGTAATGAAGAAAAAGAAATGGTTATGAAGGCTTTTAGTAAAAACGATGTACAGTTGCTGGTTTCCACCACTGTTGTTGAGGTAGGGGTAAATGTTCCAAATGCGACAATCATGCTTATTTATGACGCTGAGAGATTTGGCCTTTCTCAGCTTCATCAGTTAAGGGGCCGTGTAGGACGTGGTAATGAGCAATCGTACTGTATTTTATTAGCAGATCCTAAGTCTGAAGTTAGCAAGGAAAGAATGAAGATCATGACCGACACAAATGATGGTTTTGTTCTAAGTGAAAAGGATTTGGAACTTAGAGGTCCTGGAGATTTCTTTGGAAGAAAACAAAGTGGTATTCCAGAATTTAAAGTAGCGGATATGGTTCATGATTATCGTGCTCTAGAAACAGCTAGAAATGATGCAACAGCCATGATTCAGTTAAACCAATTTTGGACATCTGATGAATACAAATATTTACGTGAAGAACTAATGAAATCAGGTGTGTTTGAGGGAGAAAAGCTTGACTAGGGCACTCTTCCTCTGGTGATGAAGTAATTCTTGCAATCCTTCATTTCAAAATTTATAATTACTATTAGTACCTAGTCATAAGAACGCGGATGGTGTTTTTAAAATGAAGATAAATAAGCGGGAACGCCAAAAATTATTAATATCAACAATCCATGATAATCCGTTTATAACTGATGAGGATCTGGCTGAAAAATTTTCAGTTAGTGTCCAAACAATTCGCCTTGATCGATTGGAGCTATCGATACCTGAGCTTCGTGAGCGAATTAAGAATGTTGCAGAAAAACGTTTTGATGATCAGGTTCGTTCCTTGCCAATTGAAGAAGTTATCGGTGAAATTATTGACATAGAGTTAGATCATAGTGCTATCTCCATTTTTGATGTAAAAGAGGAGCATGTTTTTAAAAGAAACAAAATTGCCCGGGGGCACCATGTTTTTGCGCAAGCTAATTCTCTTGCTGTAGCTGTAATAAATGATGAACTCGCATTGACGGCGAAAGCAAATATTCAATTTATACAATCGGTAAAGCAAAATGAACGTGTTGTAGCGAAAGCAAAGGTAGTTAAGATTGATGAAGAAAATGGAAGAACATTTGTGGAAGTTAATAGCTATGTGAATAAAGAGATTGTATTTACTGGAGAATTTGAAATGTATCGTTTAAGTGCAAATGAAAGGATGGGTGAAGATGAGACTTGCTATTGATGCAATGGGCGGTGATCATGCTCCAAGAGAAATTGTGCTAGGAGCCATGAAAGCTGTTGAAGAATTCCCAAATATAAATATTACCCTTGTTGGCGACGAAACCAAAATACTTGAACATTTAAAACAGCATTCTAGAATTGATATTTTACATACTACGGAAGTTATTTTAGGTACAGATGAGCCTGTTAGAGCTGTGCGCCGTAAAAAAAGTTCTTCAATGGTTCTTGCAGCAAGTCTTGTAGCCGAAGGAAAAGCAGACGCATGTATTTCGGCGGGAAATACGGGTGCATTAATGGCTGCAGGTCTTTTTGTAGTGGGAAGAATTGATGGAATTGACCGTCCAGCTTTGTCCCCAACCCTTCCTACCATAGGGGGAGAAGGATTTTTGCTTCTAGACGTTGGGGCTAACGTAGATGCAAAGCCTGAAAATTTATTGCAGTATGCCATAATGGGTTCAATTTATTGTGAAAAGGTAAGAGGCGTTGAAAATCCACGAGTTGGGCTGCTCAATATAGGTACCGAAGATAAGAAGGGCAATGAACTTACAAAAAATACATTTTCATTATTAAAAGAGGCAAATTTAAACTTTATAGGAAATGTTGAGGCACGTGATTTACTTGAAGGGGTTGCAGATGTTGTTGTCACGGATGGATTTACAGGAAACATGGTTTTAAAAACAATTGAAGGAACTGCCATTTCTGTTTTCAATATGTTAAAAACAGCCCTGATGAGCAATTTAAAAAGTAAGCTGGCAGCTGCTGTATTGAAACCAGACCTTAAACAATTGAAAAATAAAATGGATTATTCAGAATATGGTGGTGCGGGATTATTTGGTTTAAAAGCTCCAGTCATTAAAGCACATGGATCATCTAATGCAAAAGCGGTGTATAGCGCCATTCGTCAAACAAGAGAAATGGTAGAAAAAGATGTAACAAATCTTATTAAAAAAGCGACAGAAAAATAAAGTGGGGTGCGAAAATGGGAAAAATAGCATTTTTATTTCCTGGACAAGGATCACAAACAGTAGGAATGGGAAAAAGCCTTGCGGAACAACATTCAGAGGTTATGACATTTTTTGAAAAAGCAGATAAAACCCTAAACACAAAATTAAGCGAATTAATATTTGAAGGTCCTCAGGATGAATTAACATTAACAGTAAATGCGCAGCCAGCTTTGTTAACAACAAGCATTGCAGTATTAGAATATTTCCGTCAATTTGGAATTGTACCAGATTATGTAGCAGGACATAGCCTTGGAGAATATACAGCATTAGTCGCTTCTGGTGCATTTACTTTTGAAGAAGGAGTATATGCAGTCCGTAAAAGAGGAGAATTTATGGAAAAGGCTGTACCAAATGGTGAAGGTACAATGGCTGCAATATTGGGTCTTGACCGTGTTATTTTGGGAAATGTAACCGATGAAGTAACTGATTCTGGAAATCCAGTCCAATTGGCAAATTTAAATTGCCCAGGTCAAATCGTCATTTCTGGTTCACGAAAAGGTGTTGAATTGGCTGGTGAAAAAGCAAAAGAAGCTGGAGCAAAAAGGGTAATACCACTAGAGGTGAGTGGCCCGTTCCATTCCTCTTTGATGAAGCCTGCAGCTATCGAATTAAAGGCAGTCCTTGATGAACTAAATGTTAAAAACGCTCAAATTCCAGTTATTGCAAATGTTTCTGCTGAACCTGTTTTGGATGCATCAGAAATGAAAGAAAAATTGATTGAACAGCTTTATTCTCCGGTACTTTGGGAAGATTCAGTTCAAAAAATGATTGATTTAGGAGTCGATACTTTTATTGAAATTGGTCCAGGAAAGGTGCTATCTGGATTAGTTAAAAAAGTAAATCGTGCTGTCAAAACATTTTCAGTTTCTGACGAAGTAACAGCTCAAACTGTAGTAGAAGCATTAAAGGAGGATTTAAGATGAATTTAGAAGGACAGGCTGCACTTGTAACAGGTGCATCAAGAGGAATCGGTAGAGAAATTGCTCTTGAACTTGCAAGACTTGGAGCAAATGTAGCAGTGAATTATGCTGGCAGTGAAGATAAAGCAAATCGTGTTGTAGATGAAATTAAAGCTCTTGGCAGGGATGCTTTTGCAATTAAATGTGATATTTCTAATTCAGAGGAAGTATCATTTATGGTGAAGGAAACCATTGATCGATTCGGAAAACTAGATATTCTTATAAATAATGCAGGGATTACAAAAGATAATTTATTAATGAGAATGAAGGAAGAAGAATGGGATGACGTTATAAACACCAATTTAAAAGGCGTTTTTCTCTGTACAAAAGCTGTCACAAGACAAATGATGAAACAACGCAGTGGAAGAATCATAAATATTGCATCTATTGTTGGTGTCAGTGGAAATCCTGGACAGGCTAATTATGTTGCTGCAAAAGCAGGTGTGATTGGTCTGACAAAAACGACAGCAAAAGAGCTTGCTTCAAGAAATATTACTGTTAATGCCGTTGCACCTGGATTTATTTCTACCGATATGACTGATAAGCTTTCAGAAGAAGTAAAAGCAGAAATGTTAAAACAGATTCCGTTAGCACGTTTTGGGGAACCTAAGGATATTGCTAAGGTTACGGCTTTCCTTGCATCAAGTGATAGTGCCTATATGACAGGACAGACACTGCATGTTGATGGCGGTATGGTCATGTAAATTTTTCATTTGTTTTTTTTATGAAATCATCTATAATAGCTTGAGGGGAGGTGAACAAGCATGGCAGATGTATTAGAACGTGTAACAAAGATCATCGTGGATCGTTTAGGTGTAGACGAATCACAAGTGACTTTAGAAGCTTCTTTTAAAGATGATCTTGGTGCTGATTCCCTTGACGTAGTAGAACTAGTAATGGAATTAGAAGATGAGTTCGATATGGAAATTTCTGACGATGATGCTGAAAAAATCACCACGGTTGGTGACGCTGTTAACTACATAAATAGCTTAAAGTAATCGTCTAGAGTTTCTTTGTAAAGCTCCGTTTTCAAACGGGGCTTTCTTCTGTATTATAGACTTTAGTGTAATTCATTTTTTGCTTTCTAATCAAAAATTTTTTAAACTAAAAAGATATGTAATAACTATGCAAGGTGGAGACTTTAATGCGCAAAAACGCAATGGATAAGGAAGTAAGCAGAAAAAGCGCAACCGACAATCAATTTAAGGATTTACAAAATCAATTAGGTATTCATTTTGAAAATGAAAAAATAGTAAAACAAGCTTTTACGCATTCATCATATGTGAATGAGCATCGCAGAAAGCCTTATGAAGATAATGAAAGGCTTGAGTTTTTAGGAGATGCTGTATTAGAGCTAACTGTTTCACAATTTCTATTTAAAAAGTATCCTATGATGAGTGAAGGGGAGCTAACAAAGTTAAGAGCTGCTATTGTATGCGAGCCATCCCTTGTTTCTTTTGCAGAAGAAATATCATTTGGTAAATTTATTCTTCTGGGAAAAGGGGAAGAATTAACAGGTGGCAGGGAACGTCCAGCATTGCTAGCAGATGTATTTGAAGCGTTCATTGGAGCTCTTTTTCTAGATAAGGGAATTGAAACAGTTATTGGCTTTTTAGAAAAGGTTGTGTTTCCTAAAATCAATGCAGGTGCTTTTTCTCATGTGATGGATTTTAAAAGTCAATTACAGGAATTTGTTCAAAGAGATGGGGCTGGGGTGATTGAATATAGAGTCCTTCAGGAAAAAGGCCCTGCCCATAATAGGGAATTCGTTTCTCTTGTTTGTTTAAATGAGGAAGAATTAGGTACTGGAATTGGCAGATCAAAAAAGGAAGCTGAACAACATGCTGCCCAAATGGCATTAGAAAAATTAAAAGCTAGAATCGACCAATAACCGAAAAGGCAGATTAAGGGAGGATTAATCATGTATTTGAAGCGGTTGGACATCATTGGTTTCAAATCCTTTGCCGAACGGATTGGGGTGGATTTCGTAAAGGGAGTAACTGCTGTCGTTGGTCCGAATGGGAGTGGAAAAAGCAATATTACCGATGCAATCCGTTGGGTTTTAGGGGAACAATCGGCAAAATCCCTTAGAGGATCTAAAATGGAGGATATCATTTTTGCTGGGAGCGATTCTAGGAAGGCTCTTAATTTTGCAGAAGTAACCTTGACACTCGATAATGAAGATCAAGGTTTATCCATAGATTATAATGAAGTAAGTGTTACAAGAAGAGTATACCGCTCAGGTGAAAGTGACTTTTTAATTAATAAACAAACTTGCCGGCTTAAAGATATCATTGATTTATTTATGGATTCAGGCCTTGGAAGAGAAGCATTTTCGATTATTAGCCAGGGGAAAGTTGAAGAAATTCTTAATAGCAAGGCTGAAGATCGGAGAACTATTTTTGAAGAGGCTGCCGGGGTTTTAAAATATAAAAACCGTAAAAAGAAGGCTGAAATAAAACTTGTTGAAGCACAGGAGAACCTAAATCGTGTAAATGACATTTTATATGAGCTTGAAAGTCAGGTTGAAACTTTAAAAATTCAGTCTTCAATTGCAAAAGACTACCTTGAAAAAAAAGATGAACTTGAAAAATTCGAAGTGGCTTTAACAGTTTATGAGGTAGAAGATCTTCATCAAAAGTGGGAACATCTTTCTAAACTATTAGAAGAACATAAACAGGAAGAACTAAAGCTTTCAACTGACCTGCAAAAGAAAGAAGCAAAAATTGAGCAAACTAGAGATCAGCTGACTGCCTTGGATGAATCCATAAGTGATCTTCAAAATGTTCTTCTACACGCGAGTGAAGAGCTTGAAAAGCTTGAAGGGAAAAAAGAAGTTTTAAAAGAAAGAAAGAAAAATGCCTCGCAAAATAAGGAACAGCTTGAAAAGAACATTGATGAATTTACAGAAAAGCTTTCTTTGCTAACAGAACAGCGCTCAATACTTGAAGATAATGTTCGAAATCTTACTGATCAAGCTAATGATCTAAAGAAGCTATTAAATGAAAAACAGGGAAAAATTCAGTTATTTAAAGGAAACCTGGATGAAAAAATTGAGTCATTAAAAAGTGAATATATTGAGCTGTTAAATTTACAGGCTGCTGCAAAAAATGAGCAAAAAAACATTGACCAGCAATTGGAACAGCAGGGCAGGAAGAATTTGAGGCTTGATGAGGAAAATGTTAAATTTATTTCTGCTCGTAATGAAGTAGAAGAAAAAAAGAACAAAATCCTGTCAGAATGGAAAGAAATCCAAAAAAGCTTGGATCATGAAATTGTTTCCTACAGGGAGAATCAACATAAGCTTGAGTCATTAAAAAATAATTATCAAAAACAAGAAAAGACACTTTACCAAGCCTATCAGTTTCTTCAGCAAGCAAAATCCAGAAAAGAAATGCTTGAGGAGCTTGAAGAGGATTTCTCTGGATTTTTCCAGGGAGTAAAGGAAGTACTTAAAGAACGTGGTAACAAACTTCAAGGGATTGAAGGTGCAGTTGCAGAGTTAATTCAAGTTCCAAAGGAATACGAAACAGCTATTGAAATTGCTCTTGGAGGTGCACTGCAAAATATTGTAGTCGAAACAGAGCAAAGTGCCCGTTCGGCCATTCAATATTTGAAACAAAATTCATTTGGTAGGGCTACATTTTTACCACTCAATGTAATTAAAGGGAAAACACTTTCCGCTTCTCAATTATATTCTGTTGAATCACATCCATCTTTTATTGGAGTAGCCGTTGATCTTACTCAATATGACTCAAAATATCAAGAGGTTATAAATAACCTACTTGGAAATGTTGTTGTAACGAAAGATTTGAAGGGTGCTACCGAAATAGCGAAGATTCTTCAGTACCGCTGCCGTTTAGTTACACTTGACGGAGACGTTGTTAATCCGGGTGGATCAATGACGGGTGGTGCAGTTAAACAAAAGACATCCTCACTTCTTAGTAGAAAAGGTGAACTGGATGATTTAAAAGGCAAGCTTGTTGAAATGGAAAGACAGACAGCAAAGCTTGAGATGATTGTGAAATCCCTAAAAGAAGAGATTCAAAGCCTAGAATCAAATCATGAAGGAATGCGTAGAGCTGGAGAAGAATTAAGGCTGAAGGAACAGGCCTTCAAAGGAAGTCTTCGCGAGGCTGAGTTAGAGGAGAAAAACCTAAATGACCGCCTCTCCTTATATGATTTTGAAAAAAATCAGTATTCCGAGGAAAAGAATACATTAACCACACGTAAGGCTGAACTTGCAAAATTATTAGTTGAGTATACAGATAAAATAAACAAGCTTGAGATGAGCATTGCCAATCTGTCAGAACAAAAAACAATGGATTTGTCATCAAAAGAAGTATTAACTCTTGAAATAAATGATTTAAAAGTAGAATTAGCGGCTAAGAATGAGCAGCTAATGAATGCGGTTGATCGTTTTGAAATCGTTAAAAATGACTTTTTTGAAAGTGAACAAAAGCTTAATACGTTTACAGAGGATCTTCACCTCTTAACTTCAGAAATGACAAATAGTTCTTCAGGAGAAGAACAGCTTGATGCAGCCTCTAAAATGAAGCAACGGGACAAAAACGAAACGATTCAGCTTATTTCATCTAGAAGACAGGAAAGATTGCAGCTACAAGCATCCTTAGAAGATTCAGAATTGGAAACAAAAGAGCTAAAAAGGCTTCATAAAGGGTTGGTTGAGGTTTTAAAGGATGAAGAAGTAAAAATTAATCGCTTAGATGTTGAATTGGAAAACCGCTTAACCCATTTACGCGAGGAATACTTACTTTCTTTTGAAGGAGCAAAGGAGCAATATCCACTGACAGTTCCTGTTGAAGATGCTCGAAAAAAAGTAAAGCTTATTAAGCTGGCTATTGAAGAACTTGGTAATGTGAATCTTGGTGCAATTGAGGAATATGAACGTGTTTCGGAAAGATACAAATTTTTACTTGAGCAAAAAACGGATCTTGAAGAAGCGAAGGATACACTTTTCCAAGTGATTGATGAGATGGACGTAGAAATGAAAAAGCGCTTTGAAGAAACCTTTGACGGAATTAGGTCTCATTTTGAACCTGTTTTCCGGGCTTTGTTTGGTGGAGGAAGAGCAGATTTAAAGCTTACCGATCCGAAAGATCTACTAAATACAGGTGTAGAAATTGTAGCACAGCCTCCAGGAAAAAAACTACAAAATTTAGGACTTTTATCTGGTGGAGAACGTGCGTTAACGGCCATTGCATTATTATTTTCAATTTTAAAAGTCCGCCCTGTTCCTTTCTGTATACTGGATGAGGTTGAAGCAGCCCTTGATGAGGCTAACGTATATCGCTTCAGCCAATATTTAAAACGATATAGCACTGAAACACAGTTTATCGTCATTACACATAGAAAAGGGACAATGGAGGAAGCGGATGTTCTATATGGTGTAACCATGCAGGAATCAGGTGTTTCCAAGCTTGTATCAGTTCGCCTAGAAGATTCAAAAGAATTAGTGAAATCTTAAATTTTTAAGGAAGTGAAAAAAATGAGCTTTTTTAAAAAGTTAAAGGAAAAAATAACAAAGCAAACAGATAGTGTTACTGAGAAATTTAAAGATGGCCTTTCAAAAACAAGACAAAATTTTTCTGGAAAAGTAAATGATCTTGTAGCAAGATATCGAAAAGTAGACGAAGACTTTTTTGAAGAATTGGAAGAAATCCTCATTCAAGCAGATGTTGGATTTGAAACAGTAATGGAACTAATTGATGAGCTAAAGATGGAAGTTAAACGCCGTAATATTCAAGATCCTAGGGAAGTTCAAAGTGTTATTTCTGAAAAACTTGTGGATATTTATAATAGTGGGGATGGCCAAGACTCCCATTTAAATATTCAAGAAAATGAAATAACGGTTATCCTCTTTGTTGGAGTGAATGGTGTTGGGAAGACAACAACCATTGGAAAGCTTGCTCATAAGTTTAAAAGTGAAGGAAAATCAGTTATTCTTGCTGCAGGAGATACATTTAGGGCAGGAGCAATTGAACAGCTTGAAGTATGGGGCCAAAGAGTTGGGGTTGATGTCATAAAACAAGCTGAAGGATCTGATCCTGCAGCTGTTATGTTCGATGCACTCCAAGCAGCTAAATCACGTAAGGCTGATATTTTGCTTTGTGATACTGCGGGAAGACTTCAAAATAAGGTAAACCTAATGAAAGAGCTTGAAAAAGTAAAACGTGTTATTGAACGGGAAATTCCAGGTGCACCTCACGAAGTTCTCTTAGTTCTTGACGCTACAACTGGCCAAAATGCTCTTATCCAAACAAAAACCTTTAAAGAAGTAACAAACGTAAGCGGGATTGTTTTATCTAAATTAGATGGAACAGCAAAAGGCGGAATTGTATTAGCTATTCGAAACGAATTAAAAATACCTGTTAAATTTGTTGGACTTGGTGAAAGAATGGATGATCTCCAAGAATTTGATGCAGAAAAATACGTATACGGACTATTTGCAGACCAAATAGAAAAAACAGTGGAATAATGTTGATAGGGTCAGCCTCCTACAAAGGGGGATGGCCCTAATCTATGAAAATAGGAATATATAAAATTTGCTTTAATTTAGCCGTACTTCCTGTAAACTCCATATCTTGACAGGAGTGTTTAACCTGTGTACACTTACATTTGTAAAGGCTTTTCACTTAACAAGGAGGGGTAAAAATGCTAGAAAAAACGACGCGAATGAATTATTTATATGATTTTTACCAGTCGTTATTAACCCCTAAGCAGCAAAGCTATATGTATCTTTATTATTTGGACGATTACTCACTTGGTGAAATTGCAGAAGAATATGATGTTAGCCGCCAGGCAGTGTATGACAATATAAAAAGAACAGAGACAATGCTAGAGGAATATGAGGAAAAGCTGTTATTATTGGAAAAGTTTCAGCAAAGAATCAAACTTTTAAATCATATGAAAGATTTGATGAAAGAGGATTCCCTTTCAAAGACGGAGTTGCTTCAAGTAATTTCCGAGCTTGAGAAATTAGATTAGGAGGCCGCATGCATGGCATTTGAAGGATTGGCCGACCGACTACAAAGTAGTATACAAAAGATTCGTGGAAAAGGTAAAGTTTCTGAATCAGATTTAAAAGAAATGATGAGAGAAGTGCGTCTTGCATTATTAGAAGCAGACGTTAACTTCAAGGTTGTAAAGGATTTTGTAAAGAAAGTCAGTGAACGTGCGGTAGGGCAGGAAGTATTAAAAAGTTTAACTCCAGGACAGCAAATTATAAAAATTGTTAATGAAGAATTAACAGAGCTTATGGGAGGAGAACAAAGTAAAATTGCAGTGTCAAACCGTCCGCCAACGGTCATCATGATGGTAGGCTTGCAGGGTGCAGGTAAGACAACAACATCAGGGAAATTAGCAAACCTGCTACGAAAAAAATATAATCGAAACCCAATGCTTGTGGCAGCAGATATTTATCGTCCAGCTGCAATTAAACAGCTTGAAACGCTAGGAAAACAATTGAGTATGCCTGTATTCTCGCTCGGAGATAAGATTAGTCCTGTTGAGATTGCAAATCAGGCAATAGTAAAGGCAAAAGAAGATCATAATGACTATGTTCTTATCGATACTGCTGGTAGACTTCATGTTGATGAGGCGTTGATGCAGGAACTGAAGGATATTAAAGAGCTAACTAAGCCAAATGAGATTTTCTTAGTTGTTGATGCTATGACAGGACAAGATGCTGTGAATGTGGCTCAAAGCTTTAATGAACAACTTGGTTTAACAGGAGTTGTCTTAACAAAGCTTGATGGTGACACTCGAGGAGGAGCGGCACTTTCTATCCGCGCTGTTACCCAAACACCAATTAAATTTGTTGGTTTAGGGGAAAAAATGGACGCACTTGAGCCATTCCATCCTGAACGGATGGCATCAAGAATACTTGGTATGGGTGATGTACTTACCCTTATTGAAAAAGCACAGGCTAACGTGGATGAGGAAAAAGCCCGAGAACTCGAGAAAAAAATGCGAACTGCCTCTTTTACTCTTGATGACTTTTTAGATCAGCTTGCACAGGTTCGTAAGCTGGGTCCACTCGATGAGATTTTGAAAATGATGCCAGGCGCTAATAAAATTAAAGGATTAAATAATATCCAGATTGATGAAAAACAAATCGCACATGTAGAAGCAATCATTAAGTCGATGACAAAGGCTGAAAAGAACAATCCTGAAATCCTCAATTCAAAACGCAAAAGCCGAATTGCTAAAGGTAGTGGACGGCCTGTTCAAGAAGTAAACCGTTTGCTTAAGCAATTTGAAGATATGAAAAAGATGATGAAGCAAATGTCAGGAATGCAGCTAAAAGGCAAGAAAAAAGGCGGGTTTAAGTTTCCTTTTAAACCTTTTTAGATATAAAATTTTATGTGTAAAGAAAAATCACTTTACAAATGATTTAATTATTGATAATATACTATCTTGTGTGAAACTATTCGGAGGTGCTTATTAAAAATGGCAGTAAAAATTCGTTTAAAACGTATGGGAGCTAAAAAGACTCCTTTCTATCGTATTGTTGTAGCAGATTCTCGTTCTCCACGTGATGGACGTTTCATTGAAACAGTTGGAACTTACAATCCAGTTACACAACCTGCATTATTAGACATCAATGAGGAATTAGCTCTTAAATGGTTACAAAATGGTGCAAAACCATCTGATACAGTTCGTAACCTGTTCTCAACTCAAGGCATCATGGAAAAATTCCATAATGCTAAATTAAGCAAGTAAGAGTGAGACCATGAAAGAACTAATCGAAACGATTGTTAAGCCCCTTGTCGATTTTCCGGAAGACGTTCATGTGAGTGTCATCGAAGAAGACGGGCGTGTAACCTATCAGCTTTCTGTCAACAAGACTGACATGGGAAAAGTAATTGGAAAGCAAGGGCGCGTTGCGAAGGCAATAAGAACTGTTGTATATGCAGCAGGATCATCACAACAAAAGAAAATTTTTCTAGAAATTGGTGAATAGCTTTTTGCAAAAAAAAGGGAGGGATGAATAAACCCTCCCTTTTTGCTAACTTTTTTATTTGCATGATGATGTATTTTTTTTTAGCTCTTGTAAAAAAGGAGGCCTTTTGAATGAGAATTCTTCAAAATGTTGTGGTGAAACAAGTGCTTACAGAAAATAGTAAAGAAAACCTGTTAAATCAATACTTTGCAAAAAAAATGCAATATTTAAAAGAATGTGATCAGCTCCAATTTGAATTAAAAAAATTGGAGAAAACGAAAAAATTTGAAGTTAATGGCCTTAAAAAACATTTTGAAAAAGAAATGCATATGCGAAAAGAAAAAGTAAAATTATTTGAGTTTCAGATTGAACAATTACATATGCTACCAATAGGAAGCGAATTAAAGGAAAAAGAAGTACAAGCCATTGTTGAAATCAATGTTGGTGATAAATGGGATGATTCTATAACTGGAGCCACGATTATTGTAAAAGATGGGATCATTTCAGAGATACGACACGAGGTGAAATAAATGGAAAAGTGGTATAACGTTGGGAAGATTGTGAATACTCAAGGATTAAAAGGTGAAGTGCGTGTTATTTCAAAAACTGATTTTCCAGAGGAACGCTATAAAAAAGGCAACAACCTTTATTTGTTTTTATCAAAATCAGAAACACCTATTACCTTGACAGTTAAAAGTCACCGTACACATAAAACATTCGATTTATTAACCTTTGAAGGTTATGATGACATTAACCTTGTTGAAAAGTTTAAAGAGGGGATTCTTAAGGTTTCAGAATCACAGCTTATTGAACTAGAGGAAGATGAATTTTATTTTCATGAAATTATTGGTTGCAGTGTCATCACTGCTTCTGGTGAGGAAATTGGAAAGGTAACAGAAATTTTAACTCCTGGTGCAAATGACGTTTGGGTTGTTAAAGGTAAGGATGGAAAAGAGGTACTAATCCCTTATATTGTAGATGTTGTAAAAAAGGTAGATATAAAGGAAAAAACCATCACCATTGAACCAATGGAAGGGCTATTGTCATGATGAAAATTGATGTTCTAACCCTATTCCCTGAAATGTTCAGCGGAGTATTTGGACAATCCATCTTAAAAAAGGCTGCTGAAAAAGAGGCAGTTGAATTTAATTTGGTCAATTTTCGTGACTTTGCTGATAATAAGCACCAATCTGTAGACGATTATCCCTATGGAGGCGGAGCAGGAATGGTGTTGAAGCCACAGCCAATCTTTGATGCAGTAGCAGACCTTACAAAACATACAGAGAATAAAAAAACTAGGATTATTCTTCTTTGTCCACAAGGAGAGCGTCATACCCAAAAAAAAGCCGAAGAATTAGCAAATGAAGAACATTTAATTTTTATTTGCGGTCATTATGAGGGTTACGATGAAAGAATTCGTGAATACCTTGTAACGGATGAACTATCTATTGGCGATTATGTTCTGACTGGCGGGGAGCTAGGAGCTATGGTTGTTATTGATAGTGTCGTCAGATTATTACCTGAGGTTTTGGGAAACGAGGAATCCCATATAAAAGATTCCTTTAGTACGGGTATGTTAGAGCATCCACACTATACACGGCCTGCAGATTTTCGAGGGATGGCAGTACCGGATGTTCTCGTGTCAGGCAATCATAAATTTATTGAAGAATGGCGGGTAAAGGAAGCACTTAGAAGAACTTTATTACGACGTCCGGATTTATTCGATAATGTAAATTTAACAGACCAGCAAGAAAAATGGCTGATGGATATTAAAAAAGAATATGAGTAGTTATTGCGATAAAGCTTTTGATATGTTAAGATGTTACTTGTGACTTTGCTGTTTAAATAGCTAGTCTTATAACGATGTTCCGCTGCACGATAGAAGAAAGAATATGCATGAGCGTCTGTTGGAAGGAGTTGAAAACGATGCATAAATTAATCGAAGAAATCACAAAAGAACAACTTCGTTCTGATCTTCCTACGTTCCGCCCAGGTGATACTGTACGTGTACACGTTAAAGTTATCGAGGGTACTCGCGAGCGTATTCAGTTATTCGAAGGTGTTGTGATTAAGCGTCGTGGTGGTGGAATTAGTGAAACTTTTACAGTACGTAAAGTTTCTTACGGAGTAGGCGTTGAACGTACTTTCCCAGTTAACACACCAAAAATTGCGAAGCTTGAAGTTATTCGCCGCGGTAAAGTCCGTCGTGCAAAACTTTATTACCTACGTAATCTACGTGGTAAAAAAGCTCGTATTAAGGAAATTCGCTAATCAAAAAAGAAAAGAGCTTGCTCTGCAAGCTTTTTTTTATCCAAAGAACCCTTTCCGCTTTTCTAAAATGTTTCTGAATTTCAACAAATTATTAAAGTTTGATTAAAATGCTATTCCAATCGTGTTTATTAAGGTGTATTTATGTAAAATAAACTTAAAAGAATATTCTTTTGCAAAAGATTGGTGGGGAACTTTAAATGACAAAAAAGAAGAATGAATTATGGGAATGGACAAAAGCACTGTTAATTGCGGTTATTCTTGCCGCAGTAATTAGGTATTTTCTATTTGCTCCGATTGTAGTAGATGGGTTATCTATGATGCCGACTTTGAAAGACCAAGACAGAATGATTGTGAATAAATTAAGCTATGAGATTGGAAAGCCACATAGGTTCGACATCATTGTATTTCACGCACCCGAAGGCAAGGATTACATAAAAAGAGTAATTGGACTGCCGGGAGACAATATTGAATATAAAAATGATACGTTATATGTAAATGGAAAAGCGTATAAAGAACCGTATTTAGATGAATATAAAAAACAAGTGGCGGACGGTCCATTAACTGGTTCCTTTAAGGAAAAAGTACCAAAGGGTGAGATCTTCGTTATGGGAGATAATCGTCGCTTTAGTAAAGACAGTCGGCATATTGGTCCAGTTCCGTTAAGCAAAGTGGTTGGAAAAACAAGTGTTGTATACTGGCCATTAAAAGATTCACATTTTATAACAATTAAATAGTGTTTGGGAGGTGGCATCTTGACGATCCAATGGTTTCCAGGACATATGGCAAAGGCTCGCAGAGAGGTCACAGAAAAATTAAAACTAGTTGATATCATTTTTGAATTGGTTGATGCGAGAATTCCTTATTCCTCTAGAAATCCAATGATTGATGAAATTATTCAGCATAAACCACGTCTTGTTTTATTGAATAAAGCAGATATGGCAGATAAAGTAGTCACAAAGGAATGGATTCGCTTTTTTGCTGAAAAAGGTGTTACAGCTCTTGCAATTAATTCACAGGCTGGAGAGGGAATGAAAGGTATTGTTCAAGCATCCCATCTTATCCTCAAAGAGAAATTTGACCGTCTGAAATCAAAAGGTGTTAAACCAAGGGCTATTCGAGCCATGATTGTTGGAATTCCTAATGCAGGTAAATCAACCTTAATTAACCGATTAGCCAAGAAAAATATTGCAAAAACAGGCAATACTCCAGGGGTAACGAAATCCCAGCAGTGGATTAAAGTTGGTAAAGAGCTAGAATTACTTGATACACCGGGGATTTTATGGCCAAAGTTTGAGGATCAAAACGTGGGACTTAAGCTCGCTGTAACAGGAGCTATTAAGGATACTTTACTGAACCTCCAGGACCTTGCCGTTTATTCCATGCGTTTTCTTGAAAGCAGCTACCCAAGTCGACTCAAGGAACGATATAATCTTGCATCAGTTCCTGAAGATATAGTCGAATTGTTCGATCATATTGGACATCTTCGCGGCTGTTTAATGGGCGGGGGACTTGTCGATTACGATAAGGTGGCGGAGCTAGTGATAAGAGAAATTAGAAGCGAAAAATTTGGTCCGCTAACTTTTGAAAGACCTGATGATTTCAAATTAGAAAATGAAGTGGAACAGAAATAATAGCTCTCCTATTGGAGGGCTTTATTTTATATAAATAAAACCGATACATAAGGTAGGCAGGTGTAATAAATGGAGAAAAGGTCCATTAAACAAATAGAACATATACTAATGACAATTGAAGATGATTCCCATCCATTTTTACTGGAAATAAAAGGCGATGGCCGAAAAGGTGTTCAAAATCTTCTTTTAAGATGGGAGAAACAGAAAGAAAAGGCAGACGGGTTAAAAAATAAATTTTATGAAATGAATTATTTTGAAAGAAAATTTCGGAATCAAGGATATAAGCTCATTGCGGGAATTGACGAGGTAGGGAGAGGGCCGCTTGCAGGCCCAGTTGTAGCAGCTGCGGTGATTCTCTCTGAGGATTTTTTCTTGCCAGGGCTTGATGACTCAAAAAAACTTTCAGAAAAAAAACGGGAAGAGTACGCGTCTTTTATTCAAAAAAATGCAATTTCAATTAGTGTGGCTATGATTGGTCCTCTTGAGATTGATCAAATAAATATTTATGAGGCTACAAAAAAAGCAATGCTGTCCGCTGTAGAATCCTTAAAGCAAAAACCCGATTTTCTACTCATTGATGCAATGAAATTAGATACACCATACAGCTCAGAATCGATTATTAAGGGTGATGCCAAAAGCGTGTCCATTGCAGCTGCTTCCATCGTTGCAAAGGTAACAAGGGATCGATTAATGAAGGATTTAGGAAAAAGTTATCCTCCATATCATTTTGAACAAAATATGGGATATGGAACAAAAGAGCATCTTCAGGCAATTGAAAATTATGGAATAACCCCATATCACCGTAAAAGCTTTGCTCCAATAAAAGAAATGGTATTTGAGTAATAAGTTTTATCCGTTTATTTGTTGATTTCCCATCTAGATTAAGAGACCTAATCAACAAAGCGAAAAATCAAGATCCTAACAAAGTCATAAAGAAGGCGAAAAAATGAATCCTATACGTTTACTTCAGGGGATTATAGCACCAAAGCAAATAAGTAATAATGATCAAACAGGTTTTTCCCTTCGACCAGGTCAAATCATCAATGGCAAGATTTTAAAGCTGTTTAAAAATCAAATGGCTGAGGTACAAGTAGGCACACAAAAAATGATTGCCAGGCTTGAGGTTCCACTTTCTGCAAATGAACGGTATTGGTTTCAGGTTCAGTCGTCGGAAGGACAAATGAATTTAAAATTAATTTCTAAAATAGAAAATACCAATCACACAGAAGGGCTTTTGAATCAATTTGGTTTACCAGCTTCAAAAGAAAATATTGAACTACTGAACTTTATCCTTGATCATAAAATACCAATTGAAAAAAATGTATTCCAAGAGGCGTCTGTTTTGTTAAAAGATATAAAGCTGGAGAGTCCCGGAATGAACACGATAAAGTTAATGATTGAAAAAGGTCTACCACTGACAAAAAGTATTTTTACATCTTTAATGTCTTTACAAAAAAATGAACCAATCCATCAGTTATTGGAAAAACTTTTCGTCTTAATCAAAGATAAAGAGCAAACGGACACAACTAGCCAGCTTAGGGAGTTACTAGAAAAACAAATTGGGGTTTTAAATTCTAATAGTGTTCTGCCATCGCTTGAATCTAGCGATAGTTCAACCTTAAGCAATTATATAAAGCATATGATTCAGGCAATTGGCTATGACTATGAACAAAGTCTGGTTGAGAAGGGTGCAGATAAAAATAGTGAAATGGAGCTTTCTCTTAAGCCTCTTCTCCTTCGGTTTCTAAATGAGCACCCCCACACGGAACATAAGGCAGTGGCAGAACAAATTTTAAACCAAATTACGGCACTTCAAATTCTTTCTCACGATACAGGGCCTATACAACAAGTTATCGTGCAGATTCCCCTTTTATTTGGTCAACAAGGATC
Organism: Bacillota bacterium; assembly: GCA_030705955.1. Taxonomy (GTDB): domain Bacteria; phylum Bacillota; class Bacilli; order Bacillales; family Cytobacillaceae; genus JAUZPL01. The sequence goes on from JAUZPL010000001.1 coordinate 43,707, forward strand.
TGATTTATTGGTCCAATGGAATGGACGGAAAAAACAAGATGGAAAAATCGATCCAAATTATTGTCGTGTCCTTTTCTACATTGATCTCACACACATTGGAGATACTATTATTGACATGCAAATTAAAAATCGAATAATGTCCATTTCGATTGTAAATGGGAGGGATGATTTAAAAGAAATTGCTTCTCCTTTGATTCAATCTTTAAAAGAGGAATTAGAAAAGATGGATTACCATTTGTCATCAATAAAGTTTGCAGAACCATCTGAATCCTCAAACCCAGTATATGGGACAAACTCTCTTTATGGAACTAACTCCTATGAAGGTGTTGATTTTCGAATATGAGTAATAAACCATTTGATAAAAGAAAAGAAGCGATAGCTCTTTCCTATAACCCTAATTATCAGGAGGCACCAACGGTTGTTGCAAAAGGAACGGGCAAAATTGCTGAAAAAATAATTGATACTGCATTGGAGCATGAAATTCCAATTCAAAATGATCCAACTCTAGTAAGTCTTTTATCTGAGCTTAATCTAAATGAGAGTATCCCGGAAGAGCTGTATAAAGCAGTTGCAGAGGTGTTTTCATTTATTTATAAAGCAGACAAACTAGCAATTCAAAATCATAGAAAAAAAACTATCAATACCTCTACTGAATATTTTGATTAAAGGAATTGTTTGCATAATGGTAGACAATGTAGGTTTCATTATATAAAATGGAAGCGCAGTCTCATTTTTTTGAAATACCATTAAAACTACAATGAACTTCGAGAATTGTCTAGCTCTTTAGTCGGCAAGGCTCCTAAATCGGGGCTATGCAAGGCGCTAATAGCTTTTCTCAAATAGGAGGATGGGAAATGAATATCCATGAATACCAAGGCAAGGAAATCCTCAGAAAATACGGGGTAATGGTTCCAAATGGAAAAGTAGCCTTTACAGTAGAGGAAGCAGTTGAAGCTGCGAAGGAATTGGGCACACAGGTATGTGTGGTAAAAGCACAAATTCACGCTGGCGGAAGGGGTAAAGCCGGTGGTGTAAAGGTTGCAAAAAATCTCGATGAGGTTCGTACATATGCAAATGAAATCCTCGGGAAAACATTGGTAACACACCAAACTGGTCCCGAAGGTAAAGAAGTAAAGCGTTTACTTATCGAAGAAGGCTGCGATATTAAGAAAGAGTATTATGTTGGATTAGTATTAGACCGTACAACATCACGTGTTGTTTTAATGGCCTCTGAAGAAGGCGGTACAGAGATTGAAGAAGTAGCAGCAAATACTCCAGAGAAAATTTTTAAAGAAGAAATTGATCCAGTATTAGGTTTAATGCCTTACCAGGCACGACGAATTGCATTCAATATTAATATTCCAAAAGAACTAGTGAACCAAGCCGTTAAATTTATGATTGGACTTTACACCGCATTTATTGAAAAAGATTGTTCTATTGCAGAAATAAATCCTCTCGTTACTACTGGTGATGGAAAGGTAATGGCATTGGATGCAAAGCTTAACTTTGATGACAATGCTCTTTTCCGTCAAAAGGATATCATGAGCTATCGTGACCTTGATGAAGAAGATGCAAAAGAAATCGAAGCTTCTAAGTATGACTTAAGTTATATTTCTTTAGATGGCAGCATCGGCTGTATGGTTAATGGGGCCGGTCTTGCAATGGCTACAATGGATATTGTTAAATACTATGGCGGTAATCCGGCAAACTTCCTTGATGTTGGCGGCGGTGCTACAGCAGAAAAAGTAACTGAAGCATTTAAAATTATCCTTTCTGATCCGAATGTTAAAGGAATTTTCGTCAATATCTTCGGTGGCATTATGAAATGTGATGTAATTGCAGAAGGTGTCGTAGAAGCTGCAAAACAAGTCGGTTTAGAGGTTCCTCTCGTTGTGCGTTTAGAAGGAACAAATGTTGACCTAGGTAAGAAAATTCTAAATGAATCCGGACTAAACATCATTGCAGCTCAATCAATGGCTGATGGAGCCCAAAAGATTGTATCACTAGTTGGATAAGAGAGGAGAATTGACGTGAGCGTATTTATCAATAAAAAAACAAAAGTTATTGTTCAAGGGATAACAGGATCAACAGCCCTTTTTCATACAAAACAAATGCTTGAATACGGTACAAAAATTGTTGGAGGTACTACTCCAGGTAAAGGCGGTCAGGAAGTAGAAGGAGTACCCGTATTTAATACTGTAAAAGAAGCGGTAGAAGTAACTGGTGCAACTGCTTCCGTCATTTATGTTCCAGCTCCTTTTGCAGCTGACGCAATCATTGAAGCAGTAGATGCAGAGCTTGACCTAGTTATTTGTATCACTGAACATATTCCTGTACTTGATATGGTAAAAGTGAAGCGTTACATGGAAGGAAAGAAAACACGCCTAGTTGGACCAAACTGCCCAGGTGTTATTACTCCAGATGAGTGTAAAATTGGCATTATGCCTGGATATATTCATACAAAAGGACATGTCGGGGTTGTTTCACGCTCAGGAACTCTAACGTATGAAGCAGTTCACCAATTAACACAAGAAGGTATTGGCCAATCAACAGCTGTTGGTATTGGTGGAGACCCAGTCAATGGAACCAATTTTATTGATGTGTTAAAAGCATTTAACGAAGACCCTGAGACATATGCTGTTATTATGATTGGGGAAATCGGTGGGAATGCGGAGGAAGAAGCAGCAGAATGGATTAAAGCCAATATGACAAAACCAGTAGTTGGCTTCATTGGTGGACGTACTGCACCTCCAGGAAAGAGAATGGGACACGCTGGTGCCATTATCTCTGGCGGTAAAGGAACAGCAGATGAAAAAATTCGCGTGATGAATGAATGTGGAATTAAAGTAGCGGACACTCCGTCAGTAATGGGTGCAACTTTAATTGAAGCATTAAGAGAACACGGAATATATGAAAAATGTAAAACACATTAAGACCAAAAATAGTCCCTCTACAAAAAGAGGGACTATTGATTCAATTTAAAAGGAAATGAGGTCATTTAATGGAGGAATTTAAACAAAGGCTTATTCATTTATTGCACTATCCGAATATTACTTGGAAAAATGTCTATCAGACAATAAAAACAGACCCAAATCTTTATTCCGTTTATCATCTACATCCACAAGGTTTACCCCAACATACCTTTTCACAAATACCCTCTATCAATAAATCCTTCTCTAACTCACAATCAGAATTAGTAAATGAACAAATTCGCCAATATAAAACCAATGATATTAGTGTCGTGACTATTTTTGATAAACAATACCCAAGTCTCTTGAAAAAAATATATCAACCTCCATGGGCATTATTTGCAAAAGGAGATTTGTCACTCCTTGAAAAAGAACCAATGCTTGCCGTTATAGGTTCAAGACAAGCAACCACATATGGAAAAAATGCCATCCGATTTCTTTTTCCATCCATGATTAAAAAAGGCATTATTATCGTGAGTGGTCTTGCGAAGGGAATTGATACCTATGCACATGAAAGTGCAATAAATAATGGAGGAAAAACGATTGCAGTCATTGCTGGGGGATTATATCATATATTTCCAAAAGAAAACTTACATTTAGCGATTGAAATGATGAAAACTCAACTTGTTGTATCAGAATTCCCTCCAGACACAAAAGTGGCATTTTCCGTCTAGAAATCGAATAATAAGTGGCTTGTCAGCCGGAACATTAATTATCGAAGCAAAACAAAGGAGTGGTTCATTAATTACAGCCAATTATGCTTTAAATGAAGGAAGAGAGGTCTTTTCTTTACCAGGAAGTATTTTTAATCCATTTTCAAGTGGAACAAATGATTTGATTCAGCAAGGGGCGAAGCTTGTAACTAGACCAGAGGATATTTTTGAAGAGATTAGATTATAACTATAATAAAAGAGAAGGGAATCAGTCAATAAATCGTACTATTATCTTTAAATAGACTAAAAATATCCATTTTTTATAAGTTTTTTTCGATTTTATAAGTTTTTTTAATAAAAAAGGTTGAAATTATTTCCGTTATGTTATACATTTGCCAACAGGTAATTCGAAAAGTTTAAATAAAAAAAGTGAAAACGTTTACCTGTATTACTGCTAATAAAAAGTGAAAATTTACATTGGATAATTTATTTTTATAGAAAACATCATGTTGATTATAATAGGTCTATATAGTGATGGAAAGAATTATCCCTCTTAAGGAGGATGAGTGGATGTCGGAATTTCTTGTTATCGTGGAATCACCAGCGAAAGCGAAAACAATCGAACGCTACCTTGGAAAAAAATATAAGGTAAAAGCGTCTATGGGTCATGTCAGGGATTTACCGAGAAGCCAAATGGGTGTAGATGTCGAACATAACTATGATCCAAAATATATAACAATTCGTGGTAAAGGGCCAGTATTGAAGGATTTAAAAACCGCCGCAAAAAAAGCTAAAAAGGTTTTTCTGGCAGCTGACCCTGATCGCGAAGGAGAAGCAATCGCATGGCATTTAGCCCATAGTCTTGATGTGGATATTAATTCCGATTGCCGGGTCGTATTTAATGAAATTACGAAGGATGCTATTAAAGAATCATTTAAGCATCCACGTGCGATTAATATGGATCTGGTTGATGCCCAGCAGGCTAGAAGGATACTGGATCGACTAGTAGGCTATAATATCAGCCCACTACTTTGGAAAAAAGTCAAAAAAGGGTTAAGTGCGGGGCGGGTACAATCTGTTGCTGTTCGATTGATTATTGATCGGGAAAAAGAGATTCAGGAGTTTAAACCCGAAGAATATTGGACCATTCATGGTGAATTTTTAAAAGGCAAAAATAACTTTACTGCTTCTTTCCATGAAGTTAAGGAAGAGAAATCAGAATTAAAGTCAGAAGAAGATGTCAACGAGATTTTAAAACAAATAAAAGGGAATAAATTCAAAGTCATTTCGGTTTCAAAAAAAGAACGGAAAAGGAATCCAGCATTGCCTTTTATCACTTCATCCTTACAACAGGAAGCTGCTAGAAAGCTCAATTTCCGTGCCAAGAAAACCATGATGCTAGCACAACAGCTTTATGAGGGAATTGACCTTGGTAAAGAAGGTACAATAGGCCTCATTACATACATGAGAACAGATTCTACCCGTATTTCGGAAGTTGCTCAAAGAGAAGCAGCAAGCTATATTACAAATGAGTACGGTGCGAGCTATGTTAAGGAAGATCAACGTAAGGAAAAGAAGCAAGCAAATGTGCAGGATGCCCACGAAGCCATCCGGCCAACTAGTCCCCTTCGTGACCCAAATAGTGTGAAAGATTTCCTTTCAAGGGATCAATTCCGGTTATACAAGTTAATTTGGGATCGTTTCTTATCAAGTCAAATGGCACCAGCGGTAATGGATACAATGAGTGTTGATTTACAAAATGGAAAAGTCATTTTCCGCGCCACTGGTTCAAAGGTAAAGTTTCCAGGATTCATGAAGCTGTATGTAGAGAGTACAGATGATCAAGAAGAGGAAAAAGAGAAGATGCTGCCCGATTTGAAAGAGGGCGATGAAATTATAAAGAAGGATATTGATCCTAAACAACATTTTACTCAACCACCGCCAAGGTATACGGAAGCTAGACTAGTAAAAACCCTTGAAGAGCTTGGAATAGGCAGACCATCCACCTATGCTCCTACTCTTGATACAATCCAAAAAAGAGGATATGTAGCGCTTGATAATAAACGTTTTATTCCAACAGAGCTTGGTGAAATTATTATAGATTCAATGATTGAATTTTTTTCAGATATTCTTGATGCTGAATTTACTGCGAAGATGGAACAGGGTTTGGATGATATCGAGGATGGGAAAGTTCGCTGGGTTAAAATAATTGATGAGTTTTATCAAGATTTTGAAAAACATCTTATTTTAGCCGAAAAGGAAATGCAGGCAGTTGAAATTAAGGATGAACCCGCGGGTGAAGATTGTGAACTTTGCGGAAATCCAATGGTTTTTAAAATGGGACGCTACGGGAAGTTTATGGCCTGTAGTAATTTTCCTGACTGTCGAAACACAAAGCCAATTGTTAAAGAAATTGGTGTTAAGTGTCCTAAATGTAAAGAGGGCAATATAATTGAAAGAAAAAGTAAGAAAAAAAGGGTTTTTTATGGATGTGACAAGTTTCCTGACTGCGATTTTATCTCCTGGGATAAACCACTGCCAAGAAGCTGCCCTAAATGTGAGGGTTTATTAGTGGAAAAGAAGCTTAAAAAGGGTGTTCAGGTACAGTGTGTTGAATGTGACTACAAGGAAGAGCAGCAAAATTAGGGTGGGCTAAGCTCAGCTCACCTCTTTTGCTTGCAATAAAACAAATGAATAGTTAAAAAAGAATAGTAAAAAACATTGCAGCAATTTCTGTGATGCTTCATTCTATTTAAGGAAAAAGTAAATGTTAAGTGTTAATATAAGTCTGGAGGTTTAAAAATGAGTGAAGTTACGGTAAATGTTATCGGCGCGGGATTAGCTGGAAGCGAAGCTGCATGGCAAATTGCCGAAAGAGGGATAAAGGTCCGTCTTTTTGAAATGAGACCTGTTAAACAAACACCAGCACATCATACAGACAAATTTGCTGAACTTGTTTGCAGTAATTCATTACGTGCTGATACCTTAACGAATGCAGTCGGTGTATTAAAAGAGGAAATGAGAAAATTAAATTCTGTTATTATGGCTTCTGCAGATGCCTGTTCTGTTCCTGCAGGTGGTGCACTTGCTGTGGACCGACATGAGTTTTCGGATAGAATCACGCAATTGGTGAAAAATCACGAAAATGTTAGTGTAATTAATGAAGAAGTAATAAAGATACCCGAAGGTCCTACTGTAATTGCCACGGGTCCATTGACGAGCCCAGCTTTATCAAAACAGTTACAGGAATTGACCGGGGAGGATTATTTATATTTTTATGATGCGGCTGCACCTATTATTGAAAAAGATAGTATAGATTTGGAGAAGGTTTATTTAAAATCGAGATATGATAAGGGTGAAGCGGCTTATCTAAATTGTCCAATGACTGAGGATGAATTTAATCGATTTTATGAAGCTCTCATTTCAGCAGAAACAGTTCCAGTGAAAGAGTTTGAGAAGGAAGTTTTTTTTGAAGGATGTATGCCCATTGAGGTTATGGCAGCACGGGGTAAAAAGACGATGCTTTTTGGTCCATTAAAGCCAGTAGGTCTTGAAGATCCTCATACTGGAAAAAGGCCATATGCTGTTGTTCAACTTCGCCAGGATGATGCTGCAGGTACCTTATTCAATTTAGTAGGCTTTCAAACACATTTAAAGTGGGGTGCGCAAAAAGAGGTCTTTCGTCTAATCCCTGGTTTAGAAAATGTTGAGATTGTAAGGTATGGGGTTATGCACCGTAATACATTTATTAATTCCCCTAAGGTTTTAAAGGCAACCTATCAATTTCGGAATCGAGAGGATCTCTTTTTCGCCGGTCAAATGACAGGTGTTGAAGGGTATGTTGAATCAGCTGCAAGCGGCCTTATTGCTGGAATTAATGCTGCTAGATTCGCAAAAGGACAGGAAAGAATTGAATTTCCTGCAGAAACTGCAATGGGAAGTATGGCAAAATATATTACAACGACAAATTCTAAAAACTTTCAACCGATGAACGCTAACTTTGGGCTATTTCCAGAGCTGTCTGTTAAAATAAAAGGGAAACAAGAAAGAAATTTAGAATATGCAAATAGAGCGTTAGAAACAATTCAGAACTTTGTGAAATTTTTGTAAAATCGGTTGCAAGTGCTAGTGAAGTATGGTAATCTGTATTAGCCTTGCGAGGTGATCATAATGGCAAATGAGAATGTTTTTATAAAGGTGTTTATAGAATATTTACAAATTGAAAAAAATTACTCAAAATACACAATTGAACATTATCAACGTGATATCAGTGATTTCTTCGTATTTATGGCCGAACAATTACTTGATCACCCAAATGATGTTCAATATTCGGATGCAAGATTGTTTTTGACTCACCTTTATGAAAAAAAACTCTCTAAAAAAACGATTGCGAAAAAAATATCATGCTTGAGAAGTTTTTATAAATATTTGCAACGTGAGAATGTAGTTGAGGAAAATCCATTTGCCCTTGTTTCTATTCCAAAGTCAGAAAAAAGGCTGCCGGAATTTTTCTACGAGGAAGAAATTCAATTATTGTTTCAATCATGTGAAGTAAAAACACCACTAGGTGATCGAAACAAAGCTATATTAGAATTTCTTTATGCTACCGGGATACGGGTGAGTGAATGCTGCCAAATACAAATGAATGACTTAGATTTCTATCTTTCGACGGTTCTTATACATGGAAAAGGTAATAAAGAACGGTATGTACCCTTTGGTAAAATAGCGAAGGATTCCATAGAACATTACATAAATAATGGTAGAAATAATCTTATGACCAATAAAAAAGCTCATCATTTTCTATTTGTAAATCATCGAGGTGAGCCCCTTACTGCAAGAGGGGTTAGAAAGATTTTAAATGGAATGATTGAAAAGTCTGCCCTAAATGGAAAAATTCATCCCCATATGCTAAGACATACCTTTGCGACACATATGTTAAACAATGGTGCTGATTTACGATCTGTTCAAGAGCTGCTTGGTCATGCTTTTTTAAGTTCTACACAAATTTATACACATGTAACGAAAGAACATTTGCGTAAAACGTATATGTCTCATCATCCTAGGGCATAAATGGAAACAAATATTTATAAAAGTTAGAATTTTTTCGACCATTGATCGTTGGTATTCAATATCGTAAGATTTTAATTATATATCAAATTTCTTGAATTTGATTTTAAAGGAGGAACTTACGTGTCTGATTTTCATGCTACCACTATATTTGCCATTCAACATAAAGGGGAATGTTCTATGGCTGGGGACGGTCAAGTAACATTCGGAAATGCAGTAGTAATGAAACACACAGCAAGAAAGGTAAGAAAAATATTTAATGGTAAGGTGCTAGCAGGGTTTGCAGGTTCAGTTGCGGATGCTTTTACTCTATTTGAAATGTTCGAAGGTAAATTAGAGGAATACAACGGAAATCTCCAAAGAGCGGCAGTTGAGCTTGCAAAAGAGTGGAGAAGTGATAAGGTATTAAGGAAGCTTGAAGCAATGTTAATTGTCATGAATCGGGAACATTTACTTTTAGTTTCAGGGACAGGAGAAGTAATCGAGCCTGATGATGGAATTTTAGCAATTGGTTCTGGCGGAAATTATGCTCTTGCTTCAGGGAGAGCGTTAAAACAATATTCTGGTGAACATTTATCTGCAAAAGAGATCGCAAGGGCTGCTTTGGAAATAGCTGCAGATATTTGTGTTTATACAAATCACAATATTATCGTTGAAGAGATATAGCGGGAAGGAGTAATGAAATTCATGGTAAAAACAACGAATTTAACCCCCCGGCAAATAGTGGAACGACTAGATCAATTTATTATTGGACAGAAAGATGCAAAAAAAGCAGTGGCTGTTGCCCTTCGAAATAGGTATCGCCGCGGCCTTTTAAATGAAAAGCTCAGAGAAGAAATCATACCTAAAAATATTTTAATGATAGGACCAACTGGTGTTGGGAAGACCGAAATAGCCAGAAGAATGGCAAAGCTGGTTGGTGCTCCGTTTATAAAGGTAGAGGCAACAAAGTTTACAGAGGTTGGTTATGTTGGTCGTGACGTAGAATCAATGGTTCGTGATCTGGTAGAAACCTCTATACGCTTGGTAAAAGAAGAAAAAATGTTGAGTGTAAAGGAACTTGCTGAAGAAAACTCCAATCGCCGCCTTGTTGACTTACTTGTTCCTTCTGCTAAAAAATCAACGAGTTATAAAAATCCACTTGAAATGTTATTCGGTGGAGGAAACTCACAAAATGACGAAGAACCTTCACATTCGGATGATTATTCTGTAAATGAAAAACGAAAAGTGATTAAAGAAAAACTAGCTCTAGGACAATTAGAGGGTGAATTAGTAACGGTTGAGGTTGAAGAACAAAATCCTTCAATGTTTGATTTACTCCAAGGTTCTGGAATGGAACAAATGGGTATGAATATGCAGGATGCTTTAGGAAGCTTAATTCCTAAGCGACGAAAAAAAAGAAAATTAACTGTCCGAGAGGCAAGAATTCTACTAGCCAATGAAGAAGCTGCAAAGCTTATTGATATGGATGAAGTAACACAGGATGCGGTTTATCGGGCCGAACAGACAGGTATCATCTTTATTGATGAAATTGATAAAATTGCAAGTAAAAATTCTGGTGGATCAACTGCAGATGTTTCTCGTGAAGGAGTGCAACGAGACATACTTCCAGTAGTAGAGGGTTCTACCATTGTAACGAAATATGGTTCTGTAAAAACGGATCATATACTGTTTATAGCTGCTGGTGCGTTCCATATGGCAAAACCATCAGATTTAATTCCGGAGTTGCAGGGAAGGTTTCCAATTAGAGTGGAGCTAACGAAACTAACAGTGGACGATTTCTTTAGAATCCTTACTGAGCCTGATAATGCCCTAATTAAACAATACAAGGCATTATTAGAGACTGAAGGTATACAAATTGAATTTTCTGACGATGCTATTCGTAGAATTGCAGAAGTAGCCTTTGAAGTAAACCAAAATACTGACAATATCGGGGCTAGACGTCTTCATACCATCTTAGAAAAACTTTTAGAAGATCTTTCTTTCGAGGCATCAGACATTACTATGGATAAAATCACCATTACACCACTGTATGTTGAAGAAAAGCTTGGTGCTATTTCACGAAATAAAGATCTAAGCCAATTTATCCTTTAATGATTTTAAAAATATTTTTACACAGAAATAATTGATCTAGGACATTTAAATGATACCTAACAATTGTTACAGTTAAATTAGGAGGAAGAAACACATGGATTTACTTACAAAAACAAGAAAAATTAACTCATTACTACAAAAGGCCGCAGGAAAACCAGTTAATTTTAAAGAAATGGCTGAAACATTAAGTGAAATTATTGAATCGAATATTTATGTTGTAAGCCGCCGTGGTAAGCTTTTAGGCTTTGCCATTTACCAGCAAATTGAAAATGAACGTATGAAAAAAATGTTTGAAGACCGTCAATTCCCTGAGGAATACACGAATGGATTATTTAATATTCGAGAAACTTCCTCTAACCTTGACATTGAAAGTGAGTATACAGCATTCCCTGTAGAAAACAGAGATTTGTTCCATGAAGGATTAACAACCATCGTTCCAATCATCGGTGGAGGAGAGCGTCTAGGTACCTTAATTTTGGCTAGACTACATGAAAAGTTTCATGATGATGATTTAATTTTAGGAGAATATGGTGCAACTGTTGTAGGAATGGAAATTCTTCGTGAAAAAGCAGAAGAAATTGAAGGAGAAGCACGAAGCAAAGCGGTTGTTCAAATGGCTATAAGTTCTTTGTCCTACAGTGAATTAGAAGCTATTGAACATATTTTTGAGGAACTAAAAGGTCATGAAGGTCTATTAGTGGCTTCTAAAATTGCAGATCGTGTTGGAATTACCCGTTCAGTCATTGTGAATGCTTTAAGAAAGCTTGAAAGTGCTGGAGTTATTGAGTCAAGATCACTAGGTATGAAAGGAACTTATATTAAGGTATTAAATGATAAGTTTCTTGTTGAGCTTGATAAATTAAGATCAAATTAAAACATACGAAAAAACCCTGATTGAAGTAAAATTTCAATCAGGGTTTTTTGTTTTAAAACATATATTTCGCAAATGAAAATTTAACGTTTATTGATATTTAAAAGCCACTAAAAGAAAAAAAAGGAAAAAAAGTCAACAAATATGCTTAATCTAACGTTATATTTCATAAAAAATTTAAAAAAATTAGGGATATATGCCCAATTTTTTTTTGTATAAATATATTAATATGGAAAATAAAGTCGAAAAATAAATTCATTTTCGACAAATTCTTTCTGAGTTAAAAAATGCTAAATTGTGAAAATTCTAAAGAGAAGGGGAATTATGGCTATTTTGGATAATAAAAATTATTGGGCTCTAGATAGACAACTTATTTCAATTTCATTACAATGAAATTATAGATTGATAAATTAAGAGGAATTTCTACATGATATACTATTTTTTTCTTGGAATTGTCGAAAAGAGGCGTTATATTTGAAGTTATTTTCTGATACCTTTAATACATTGAATCAAGCTCTAAATTATGCTTCATTAAAGCAAAAAGTAATTTCTCAAAATATTGCAAATGTTGATACTCCAAATTATAAAGCGAAGGATGTAAGTTTTAACTCCATCTTTCAGAATGAACTAAGCCAGGGCTTTAGCACGTATAGGACCGATAAGCGGCATATTGATTTTTCAAGTGATTCATCAAGTCAACCGGAAATAATTACTAAACAGAACGTTCAATACAATAATAATGGGAATAGTGTTGACATGGATCAGGAAATGTCAGATTTAGCCACAAACCAAATCTATTACGATGCCCTTGTTCAACAGCTAAATAGCAAGTTTTCCAATTTACAGGCCGTTATAACAGGAGGGAAATAAAGATGTCAATCTTCCAAAGTATGAATACAACAGCCTCCGCTTTAACAGCACAGCGTCTTAGGATGGATGTTATCTCTTCTAATATGGCTAATATGGATACCACACATGGAAAACTTGTTGACGGTAAGTGGGAGCCCTACAGACGTAAATCAGTAGTATTCCAACCAAAAGATGGTTCTTTTTCTTCCGCACTACAAACTGCGATAGGATCAAGTGATTCGGCTGGAAATGGTGTAATGGTTTCCAGTATTCAAGAAGATACATCAACACCGTTTAAGATGGTATATGATCCTTCGAATCCGGATGCAAATAAGGATGGGTATGTTGAGCTTCCTAATGTTGACCCACTACGGGAAATGGTTGATTTAATGAGTGCTACCCGCTCCTACGAAGCCAACGTTACCGTTTTAAATGCAACTAAAGGTATGATGATGAAGGCTTTGGAAATCGGTAAATAGAGGAGAATAATAAAATGAATACAATTAACTTTCCATCTGTTCAACAAGTTTTTGCATCAGGAAATGGGGGCACGAATAATTCATCTGCTACATCATTCGAATCACAGAAAAGCTTTGCGTCCGTATTAAAGGATTCGATTAATAGTGTTAATGATTCCCAGGTGGAAGCTGATTCGATGACTGACAAGCTTGCAAAAGGTGAAAATGTGGACTTACACCAAGTTATGATTGCTCAGCAAAAAGCTAATATTACTTTACAAGCCGCTATTGAAATTCGGAATAAGGTCATTGATGCTTATCAAGAAATGATGAGAATGCAAGTATAAAACTGATGAATGAAGCGGTTATAAACTGCCACTAAATAGACAGAGTAACCGGGGGAAAATCATGAATGAAACCGTAATGACTTACTTAAATAAAATAAAACTTTTTTGGATGAGCCAGACAAAAAAGCAAAAATTGAATTATATGGGGTTACTATTACTCTTAGCCTTAGTTATAGGTGTTTCGTCTTATTTTGCTACAAGGACAACACTTGTTCCTTTATATAGTAATCTTTCTCCATCTGAAACTGGCCAAATTAAACAGAGTCTAGATGCAAAAGGTATTCAGAACCAGATTGCTGATGGGGGTTCTACTATTGAGGTGCCGGATAATGTGGTGGATTCCTTAAAAGTGCAGCTTGCGGCGGAAGGTTTACCGAAATCAGGAAGTATTGATTATTCCTTTTTTAGTCAAAACGCTGGTTTAGGTACAACAGATAATGAGTTTAATGTTTTGAAGCTAGATGCAATGCAGACAGAACTCTCCAATTTGATCAAAGGGATTGACGGGGTACAAGATGCAAAGGTAATGATTACCCTTCCTGACAAAGGAATTTTTGTCACCGATAAAGATCAACAAGCGTCAGCCTCAGTTGTTTTAAACTTAAAGCCAGGCTATCAATTTCGTGATGATCAAGTAACAGCACTTTATAATTTAGTTTCAAAAAGCGTTCCAAATCTCCCTACTGATAATATCGTCATCACAGATCAATATTTTAACTATTATGACTTAAATAAAAATAAAAATTCTGGAGTAGATGGATCGACATTTGCAAGTCAAGTTGAAGTACGAAAACAAGTTGAGAGAGATGTGCAGCAACAGGTCCAAACAATGCTCGGAACTCTAATGGGACAAGGAAAGGCAGTTGTTTCTGTTACTGCTGATGTTGATTTTAACCAAGAGACAGATACCGAAAATCTTGTTGAACCTGTTGATAAAGATAATATGAAAGGAATTGCTATTAGTGCAGAAAACATTTCGGAGACCTATAGTGGTACAGGAAATCCAGTTGGCGGTACACCACAGTCACAAAGTACATCAGATACGGGAACAAGTTATGTAGCTGGAAGTAACTCGAATGGGGATTACGAAAAAATAGATAATAAAGTTAATTATGAAGTAAATCGAATCCATAAACAGATCGTACAAAGCCCTTACAAAATAAGAGATTTAGGAATTCAGGTAATGGTTGAACCTCCAAATCCTAAAAATCCTAAATCCCTTCCGAAGTCAACAGTAAATGACATTACAAAAATTCTAGGAACAATTGTTCGAACATCTGTTGATAAAACAGAAACAGGAAAAGCGTTAACGAATGCAGATATAAAAAATAGAGTTGTTGTATCTGTTCAACCGTTTAATGGAAAAACAAATTTTACGAATCAAGTAGCTCAAACAAGTATTCCTTGGTGGATCTACCTTATTGGTGGGTTGCTGCTTCTAGTCATTGTACTTCTTTTGATCTTATTTATGAGAGCTCGAAAGAAACGTAAACTTGAGGAAGAAACACCAGTTATTCCAGAGGTGCCATTATATGTCCCTGATGTAAATGAAGAACAAGAAAATGAAAATTCATTAAGGCGAAAGCAGCTTGAAAAAATGGCTAAGGAAAATCCAGAAGACTTTGCTAAATTACTTCGAACTTGGATTGCTGAAGATTGATTTTTAGGAGGACAGTAGAAATATGGCAAGAAAAGAACAGAAAGAGTTATCAGGTAAACAAAAAGCAGCCATCCTCCTTATTTCTCTCGGGCCCGACGTATCAGCTAACGTCTATAAGCATTTAAATGAAGAAGAAATTGAGAAGTTAACATTGGAGATTTCTGGTGTAAAAAAGGTTGATTCGTTGTCTAAAGAAGAAATCGTTGAAGAATTCCATAATATTGCCCTTGCTCAGGATTTCATTTCCCAAGGTGGAATTGGATATGCAAAAACAATTCTTGAAAAGGCATTAGGTGCTGAACAAGCTTCGGTAATTATTAATCGTTTAACATCTTCACTTCAAGTGCGCCCTTTTGATTTTGCTCGAAAGGCTGATCCAGCACAAATTCTTAATTTTATACAAAACGAGCATCCGCAAACGATTTCATTAATTCTTTCATACCTTGATCCAACACAAGCTGGTCAGATTCTATCCGAACTGCCTCAGGAAATGCAAGCAGATATTGCTAGGAGAATCGCGGTAATGGATAGTACATCGCCAGAAATCATTAATGAGGTTGAACAAATTCTAGAAAGAAAACTTTCCACAACTGTTACACAAGATTATACACATACTGGTGGAATTGAAGCGGTTGTAGAAGTTTTAAATGGGGTTGATCGTTCCACAGAAAGAACCATTCTGGATGCTTTGGAGATTCAAGATCCAGAACTAGCGGAAGAGATCAAGAAAAGGATGTTTGTATTTGAAGATATCGTCACGCTTGATAATAGAGCTATTCAGCGTGTCATTCGGGATTGTGAAAACGAGGATCTTATGCTTTCTCTTAAAGTTTCTAGTGAAGAGGTTAAAGAGATTGTCTTTAAAAATATGTCCCAGCGGATGGTGGAGACATTTAAAGATGAAATGGAGTATATGGGACCTGTACGACTTCGAGATGTTGAGGAGGCTCAAACTCGTATTGTATCCGTTATTCGTCGTTTAGAGGATGCCGGTGAAATCGTAATTGCCCGTGGTGGAGGGGATGATATCATTGTCTAGATTAATTAAATCGCAATGGGCAAATCCATCAAATGAAAAACAAAAAGTGATTTCAATTAAAATGCTTCAAATGAATAATGATAATGAATCAGTAATTTACGAGTACAATCCTGAGAAAGAAATTATATTACTAGAAGCCCAACAAGCTGCGGAAAATTTATTAAAACAAGCTGAAATAGACGCAAATACCATTCATCAGCAAATAGTAAATGAAAAATTGTCCTGGGAGCAAGAAAGGCAAGTTTTTCTAGATCAAGCAAAACAGGAAGGCTTTGAAATGGGTCTTCTTGAAGGCAGAAATCAAGGATACAAGGAATTTGTTGACACAATTTCTATAGCAAAAGAAGTTGTGAATTCAGCTAAAAAAGATTATCAACAACAAATTCAAATGGCTGAAAAAACGATCCTTAAATTAGGTATGAAGGTTGCTGAACAAATTATTGGTGCAAGATTGGAAGAAAATGAACAAGCCTTCTTAACCATTGTGAAGAGAGCTCTTAAGGAGGCGCGGGATTATAAGGAAATTCAAATACATATTCATCCAAGCCACTATGGATTTATTTTATCGCAGAAAGAGGAACTTTTAGCAATATTCCCTAAAGAAACGGATTTTTATATTTATCCAAATGAGGATTTGGATCATGGAAGTTGTATGATTGAATCTGCTAATGGAAGAATTGATGCAAGTATTGACAGCCAATTAGAAGAAGTAAAAACTAAGATGCTGGAAATTCTGGAGAGTGAAATGGAATGAAAGCAGAAGGTCTTCTCGAACACATTCACCAGATTGATACTTTTAAACGATATGGAAGAGTCAAAAGAGTGATTGGTTTAATGATTGAATCACAAGGACCCGCAAGCTCGATTGGTGACGTATGCTATATTCATGTAGGAAATAACGAAAAACGTAAGATTCAAGCGGAGGTAGTCGGTTTTCGTGAAGAAAATGTTGTATTAATGCCCTATACGACCGTACAGGATATTTCGCCTGGATGCCTTGTTGAGACTACTTTAAAGCCTCTAGAAATTAAAGTAGGCACTGGTTTAATAGGAAATGTTATTGATTCTCTAGGATACCCCCTTGATGGCACTCTTTTACCAAAAGGGTTAAAGGCGGTTCCAACTGAATCAGTACCACCAAATCCAATGAAAAGGCCACCGATAAGGGAATCGATAGAGGTGGGAGTTAGGGTAATTGACAGTCTTCTTACAGTTGGGAATGGTCAGCGTGTTGGTATTTTTGCCGGAAGTGGTGTGGGAAAGAGTACTTTATTAGGTATGATTGCAAGAAATACAAAAGCTGATATCAACGTGATTGGTTTAATTGGTGAACGTGGTCGTGAGGTAAGGGAATTCATTGACCGGGATTTAGGTGAAGAGGGACTAAAGAGATCTATAGTTGTAGTTGCCACATCCGATCAACCGGCTTTAATGAGGATAAAAGGTGCGTTTACTGCAACGGCTATAGCTGAATATTTTCGTGATAAGGGCTTAAATGTCATGCTGATGATGGACTCGGTTACTCGAGTTGCAATGGCACAACGGGAAATAGGATTAGCGATTGGCGAACCACCAACAACAAAAGGGTATACTCCATCCGTTTTTTCTACTCTTCCGAAACTATTGGAACGAACAGGTACTAACGAAAAAGGTTCTATAACAGGATTTTATACGGTTCTTGTTGATGGGGATGATATGAATGAGCCCATAGCAGATACGGTTCGAGGAATATTAGATGGGCATTTTGTTTTGGATAGAGAACTAGCGAACAAAGGCCAGTTTCCAGCGGTTAATGTCCTGAAAAGCATCAGCAGGGTAATGAATCAGATTGTTCCTAGAGAGCATGTAAAAGCCGCAGAAAAGCTAAGAGATATGTTAAGTACCTATATTAATTCAGAGGATTTAATTAATATTGGAGCCTATAAAAAGGGATCCTCCGTGGAAATTGATGATGCAATTAAAATGTATCCCAAGATTATCTCCTATTTGAAGCAGGAGATAGATGAATCGGTTTCTTTAGAGGAAGGGGTCAGACATTTATTTCAGTTAATAGGAAGTGGTGAATAGACCATGGTGTTTCAATATAAATTTGATAAAATCCTTCAAATTAAGGAAAAAGAAAAAGGCGAGGCACTGGCGGTTTACCAACTGGCTGTCCAAAAGTTTGAAGAGGCCGCAGAAAAACTTTACGAGCTATTAAAGAAAAAAGAAGATATGGAAAGCCATCAATCTAGTAAGCTTCTAAGTGGTGTGCATGTACAGGAAATTCGAATTCATCAGCATTTCATTGGGAATTTACAAAAAAGTATTGAACATTATCAAAAGATGGTAGTCAATGCACGAAACCGAATGATGTTTTATCAAGAAAAATTACTTGAAATGAATATTGAAGTGAAAAAATATGAAAAAATGAAGCAAAAAGATTTTCACATATACTTTGAAGGCTTAAAACTCATTGAAGGTAGGCAAATGGATGATATCTCAATCCAACAATTTATGAATCGAGAAAGTTGGGTGTGAGGGAATAAATGGATAATGAATTAGAAGCAAAACAAACAAAAAAGGGTAAATCCATTCAATGGTTCATATTTGTTGTATTAATTCCACTTTTATTTACCGTTATAGTTGCCTTGATCATTTGTTTTATTGCCGGAGTAAATGTTTTTGGAATAGCGAAGGATATAGGGCAAAAAATCCCATTTATAGAGAACTCTAGTCAAAATAACGCTTCCAATCAAAAGAGTGCAAGTGAGAGTGATTTAATTAATTTACAGGCTCAAATAAAAGATCGAGAAGCACAAATAGAAGAGCTAAAGACAAACCTGGATAGCAAGGATAAAGATATAGAGCAGGCCAAACTTGATAACCAAAGACTACAGCAGCAAATAGATGATTTAAATGCAAATAAAAAAGCAAGTAATTTAGCTTTTAAAGATATTATAAAGACCTATGAAACGATGTCTCCAAAAAAGGTTGCTCCAATCATTACAAAGATGGATGATACTGAAGCCATAAAAATACTAGGGGACCTTAAAGCAGATGCACTGGCAGCCATTATGGAAAACATGAATCCAAAGGATGCTGCAAAATATACACAACTTCTTTCAAATGAGACTGCGACAAAATAAGGTGAAAAGTGTTTTTAGTTTTAAATTTACGCTTTACTTGAAAGGAGGTGAAAAAGTGCAGGTCAGCGGTATTGGAATGACTAGTTCGATAGCTGTAGGTGAGAAAAGCGCCATTTCTTCCAAGGGTACTAATTTTTTGGGACTGTTTGGCTCATTGTTGAATACCTCAAATAAATCTCAAGAAACAAACTCCTTGAATGGTTTATTTACTAGTTTATCTGGTCAGGACTTAACTAGCTTATTAAGCTTTTTAAAAACAAATGATTGTTTGGATTTAAATGGTGGGGCCAAGCTTCTAGGCAAGGAATCCGATATGAATAATCCGGAGTTATTGCAAACGATAACTTCATTTCTTGGTTTAAATGAACAGGACTTAAAAAATATTCTTGAAAAATTAAAATCTTTATTATCGAATGCTTCAGTTGCAACCCCTCAACAAATTGGTAATGAAAGTGATACACTGAATAGTCAATTGAGTCCCTCAATAAAAGATTTAAAAGAAAATAAAACGGATCAGGCAAACAGTCAAAATCGTTTAGAAAATGAACCTCTGAAAAAAGAGACATCAAGTTTAGGATTAATGGAAGAGTTGATTGCAAGCTTGAATCAAATTATGACATTGCCCATTCAGGATATTTCAAAATTCATTAATCATGACTTTGTGGAAGGTACAAAGGTTGTTAAATTATATGAGCTTTTGACGAACAACCAGGGCCAAAATGCAACTGACAGTAAGTTGTCACAGGTAATAACTGAAACCATTCAAAAGCTTGAAACAATTGTGAATCAAAGTAAGGATGCATCAAGTACTGTATATTTGCAAAAAGCTTATCAATCTATAGCAGAGGATGCGCAAGCTACGAATCATACAGTTCAGAATAAAAAGCTCATTACGTTCAAGATAGATAATGGAAGCAGCATCATTCAATTTCAGCAAATGTCTAAGCCGGAACAATTAACTATTATGCTTGATAAGGGTGGAAAGCCAGTGTCAGCCGAACAGTTCATTCAACAATTTGAAAATATTTTAGCTAAGAGTCAATTTTCAAATACTGGGGGAACTCAAAAGCTTTTTATAAAATTGAATCCTGAAAACCTTGGATCTATTCGAATTGAGCTTACACAAAAAGATTCCGGTCTAGTAGCAAAAATAATGACAACAACAAGTGCTGCAAAGGATGCATTAGAGTCTCAATTACAAGGATTAAAAACAGCATTTCATACACAAAACCTTCAAATTGATAAAATTGAAGTATCCCAATCTATGTTGAATCAGCAAGAACGATTTTTGCAAAGGGATCCTAATCATGGTGACAGGCAAAATCAAGATCAACAAAGTAAGCAACAAAAGGATAATGGGGACTCCAACCTCTCATTTGAAGAGACACTTCTAAACACGGAAATATAGGTGATAAATATGGCAACTTCAATTGATCCATCATTACTTATTTCTAGTTCGCAAAATGCGCAAAGAAAGACAGGTTCAAGCTCACTAGGAAAAGATGACTTTTTAAAAATATTAATGACACAGTTGCAAAACCAGGATCCATTAAACCCTATGCAGGATAAAGATTTTGTTGCCCAACTTGCAACGTTCTCCTCACTGGAACAAATGACAAATATGAATACTACTTTACAAAGTTTGGTTGATGCACAAAATCAAAACAATTTAACTGCCTACACACAATTTGTTGGAAAAGATGTTAATTGGACAAAACAAGATACTTCTACAGATACTAGTTCTTCACCAACAGTTACACAAGGAACAGGAAGGGTCACATCTATCCAATTTAAGAACAATAATGTTTATTTTACTTTAAGTGACGGAACCGTATTAGAGCCGGGGAATATTTCTCAAGTTGATGGAACATCTAACGAAAACTCTTTGCTTCAAGCAAGTATGTTAATCGGTAAAAAAGTCACCTATTTAAATAGTAGTCAAGAAGAAATGTCCGCAAATGTTACATCTGCTTCATTTAAAAATGGAAGTATTCTTTTACAGTTAGATGATGGAAATAACACGACAATAGGTACTTCACAAATTACAGGAATTGAATAATGAAGGATGTGGTTGAATGGACAAGCCTGTCTTTAGACCAATTCTTACCCAGCCAATAAGCAGTCATCAGATTCAAGACGTAAAACAAAAGGATCAGATGAACCCAAAGTTTTCACACCATTTGCAAAATGCTATTAGAGCTGAAAGTAAATTAACCATTAGTAAACATGCAAGTGAAAGATTGCAACAAAGAGGAATTAATATTAATGAAAGTTGCTGGAAGCAAATAGAAAGTAAAGTACAAGAAGCAAAAAAAATGGGTGTAAACGAGTCACTGGTGCTGTTAGATCACGCAGCTCTTATTGTCAGTGCTAAGAATAATACAGTTATAACAGCAATGAACCGACAGGAAGCAACATCGCAAATCTTTACAAATATTGACGGGACAATCGTCCTTTAAAAATATATAGGCTGGACCTAATTGGAAGCCTTACGGCTGTGGACTGACTGAAGCAGCGGAAAATTGAGAGGAGAAAATTTATGCTACGTTCATTGTATTCTGGTATAAGTGGAATGAAAAACTTCCAAACAAAGTTAGATGTTATTGGAAATAATATTGCAAACGTTAGTACTGTAGGATTCAAAAAAAGCCGTGTTACATTTAAAGATGCTATGAACCAAACTGTTTCAGGAGCAAGTGCTGCTACAACAAACCGTGGTGGTAAAAATGGAATGCAGGTGGGGCTTGGATCATCTCTTTCTACGATTGATAATATTATGGATGGTTCAAGTCTCCAAACAACAAATCGTCCATTAGATTTAGGAATTGACGGAGACGGATTTTTTATTGTTAAACAGGGAAACTCTCAATCTTATACTCGTGCTGGTAACTTTTACTTAGACAATAATGGTACCTTGGTGAATTCTGATGGTTTAAAGGTTCAAGCATATAAGTATGACAGTGCTGGTAATTTAACGAATAATTATGGTGATGTCACTGTTAACGTTAATGCTGTTTTACCACCAAAGGTAACAAAAAACATTGCATTTTCCGGAAATTTAGCAGCAGATGCAATTAATGGAACGGTATTTTCTCAACAAATTAAAACAATTGATAGTACTGGTAATGCACAGTCATCTACCATTTATTTCAAAAAGAATGGAACTACCACCTGGGATCTTTATTCATCTGATCCAAATGCAACACCAGCTCCAACTAAACTTACCAGTCTAACCTTTGATGCAACTGGAAAAAATCCAACAGATTCACCAAGTCCTACCAGTATATCAATTCCTACAGGAACAGCAGACAATCCTGCTACACCAGGAGATGAAAGTATTCAATCGTTACCTGTAACTTTTGATTTTTCAAATTTAACACAGCAAAGTGGCGCAAGTACGGCACAAGTAACACCTGATGGCAACTTGGAAGGAAAGCTTGATAGCTTTAATGTAGGCTCATCCGGTGAAATCAGTGGTGTTTACTCAAATGGATTAATTACAACACTAGGAAGAATAGCGCTGGCTAAATTCAGCAATCCTTCTGGCTTAACAAAAGAGGGAGGAAACCTATTTCAGGAAACAGTCAACTCAGGTACTCCAGATATTGATGTAGCTGGAAACGGTCGTGGTACCATTGCTTCTGGCTCTTTAGAAATGTCAAACGTCGATCTTTCAGAAGAATTTACAGAAATGATTACTGCTCAACGTGGGTTTGACGCAAATACAAAAATTATTACTACTTCCGATGAAATACTTCAGGAATTGGTTAATTTAAAACACTAGTTTAAGGGAGGATCAGGAGGATGAACCATCCTCCTGAAAAATAACAGTGATTAAGGTAACTCGATTAAATGGAAAATCCTTTATGTTAAATGCAATTTTTATTGAAACGATTGAATCCTTTCCAGATACAACGATTACAATGTCCAATGGTCGAAAATATGTTGTAAAAGAGACGGAACAAGAAGCATTGAGATTGGTTAAAGATTTTTACTTAGCAGTTAATATTCTGGGGATGCAGCAATCGGAGGAGGTAGAGGAAAATCAAGAATAAGCTTTTACGTACTATGATTATCATTCTTATTGTCATCACCCTTGCCGGCGGCATTACCATTTATTTTGTCCTTCACAATGGGAAAAACAGTAAGGGCCCAACAATTGATGACATTATAAAAACATCTGTTGATATTACTGATATTACAACCAATCTTGCGGGTGATAACTATATTAAAATTTCATTTAAAATACAGACAGATAGTACAAATGCCCAAAAAGAACTTACAAAAAGGGATTTTCAAGTAAAAAATATTATTATTGAAGAGCTTTCTGATAAAAAAGCCCAAGATCTACAAGGAAAAAAAGGGGTACTGAACTTAGAACAAACGCTAAAAACTAAAATTAATCAAATCATGCAGGATGGGAAAGTGGTCCAAGTGTACGTTACCGATTCTCTCCTCCAATAAAAAATTGAATACAGAAAGAAATAATGGAGGTGAGAAGGCTTGTCTGGAGAAGTATTATCCCAAAGCGAAATTGATGCTTTACTTTCTGCTCTATCAACGGGGGAGATGGATGCAGATGAATTGAAAAAAGAACAAACTGAGAAAAAGGTTCGAGTATATGATTTTAAAAGAGCACTTCGCTTTTCAAAGGATCAAATACGAAGTTTAACAAGAATACACGAAAATTTTGCTAGATTACTAACAACCTTCTTTTCTGCTCAGCTTAGAACATATGTACAAATAACTGTTGCTTCAGCAGATCAAATTCCTTATGAAGAATTTATTCGTTCGATACCAAAAATGACGATCCTAAACGTTTTTGAGGTTCCTCCATTAGAGGGAAGAATCCTGATGGAGGTTAATCCCAATATTGCCTATGCTATGCTGGATCGCATGTTAGGCGGAAGGGGATCTAGTGTTAATAAAATTGACAATTTAACAGAAATAGAAACAAAAATTATGTCAAATACATTCGAACGTGCTATAGATAACTTAAAGGAAGCCTGGACTGGTTTGTATGAGATTGACCCATTATTAACTGATTTTGAAGTTAATCCGCAGTTTCTTCAAATGGTATCACCAAATGAAACAGTAGTCGTTATCTCGTTAAATACTGTAATTGGAGAAACCAGTGGAATGATCAATATTTGTATTCCGCATGTGGTCCTTGAACCGATTATTCCTAAACTTTCTGTACATTATTGGATGCAGGTTGATAAAAAAGAGCGCGAACCAATGAAGATTGCCATGATGGAAAAGAGTATTCAAAAAGCAAATGTCCCGATTATGGTAGAGTTAGGTTCTTCTGACATTTCAATACAAGATTTTCTTATGCTTGATGTAGGGGACGTAATCGAATTGAACCAACAAATTGACCAACCATTGATGATAAAAATTGGAGGAATTCCTAAATTTTTGGGTCAAGCAGGGAAAACGAACAAAAAATTAGCCATTCAGGTATTGGATACTTTGAAGGGAGGAGATAACGATGATGAGCGGTGACATGCTTTCTCAAGATGAAATTGATGCATTATTACGGGGAACTGATGATGATAGCAATGAACAAACAACAGAAATCAACCAAGAAGATTACCTTTCTCTAATTGAAAAGGATGCTTTAGGGGAAATTGGCAATATTTCTTTTGGAAGTTCTGCAACAGCGTTATCAACATTATTAAGCCAAAAAGTGGATATTACTACTCCGACTGTTTCTGTTATTTCGAAAGAGAATCTACAGAATGAATTTCCACATCCATACGTAGGAATACAGGTAAGCTATACGCAAGGTTTTACTGGCAGTAATCTATTAGTCATAAAGCAAAGTGATGCGGCTATTATAGTGGATCTTATGTTAGGTGGGGATGGCACCCATCCATCTGAGTATATGGATGAAATTCAGCTAAGCGCAGTACAAGAAGCAATGAATCAAATGATGGGTTCTGCAGCCACATCGATGTCAACAATCTTTAATAAAAGGGTGGATATTTCGCCTCCAACAATTAATATCCTTGATGTGTTAAATGGTCAAGGTACAGAACAATTGCCAAGTGATAACTTGCTTGTAAAGGTTTCGTTTCGAATTAAAGTAGGAAATTTAATTGATTCAACCATTATGCAACTGCTTCCTCTAAATTTTTCAAAGGATCTTGTGAATGAATTAATGAATCCAGCACAAAGCGGAAGTCAAAAACAAGATGAACATCCAAAGGTAGAGAATCATTCTATGGATAATCAGATACCAGAAGTGAACTCTGGACACCCAAATAACCAAGGTAGCTATTACCAAAATGATTATTCGGGAACAACTAATCAGTATTCGCCAAAAGAGACTTATCAAGAGCCAAATGTCGCCGAAGCGCAGAGAGCAGGGTATCAAAGTGGACCACAACACTTTGGTAACACATTACAAGGTGCCGGGCAGGCAAATATTCAACCAGCGGTATTCTCAAATTTTGAGCAACAACCGGTATATGGAACAGAAACAAAGAATTTAGACATGCTTCTTGATATACCATTACAGGTTACTGTGGAATTAGGAAAAACAAAAAGAACTGTAAAGGAAATACTGGAGCTAACTTCTGGATCAATCATTGAATTGGACAAGCTTGCAGGAGAACCTGTCGATATATTAGTAAACAACCGATTAGTTGCAAAGGGTGAAGTAGTCGTTATTGATGAAAACTTTGGTGTTCGGGTAACCGATATTATTAGCCAAACAGATCGAATTAAAAATTTACGTTAAAATAAGGGGGTTCCTTCAATGGGAAATAGAATACTAATTGTTGATGATGCTGCATTCATGAGAATGATGATTAAGGATATCTTATCAAAAAACGGATATCAGATTGTGGGAGAGGCAGCTGATGGGGTACAAGCGATTGAAAAATATAAAGAATTTGTTCCAGATCTTGTAACAATGGATATTACCATGCCCGAAATGGATGGAATTACAGCTCTAAAAGAGATTAAAAAAGTTAATCCAAATGCTAAGATTATTATGTGTTCTGCAATGGGCCAACAGGCAATGGTAATTGATGCCATTCAAGCAGGAGCAAAGGATTTTATTGTAAAGCCTTTTCAAGCAGAAAGAGTTTTAGAAGCTATTTCCAAAACATTAAGTTAAGGAAAATCAAAATAGAGGGTGTAGCGCCTTGTTAAACATGCAAAAATGGTTAAAAGTAGCGCTTATTGTTATGATTGCTCTGCTAAGCGGAGGGACAGTTGCTTCAGCAGAGCCAGTTAATAATAGTGTTAAATACTACTATCAACATCAAAAGAATAATAATGAAAAAGACATTGCTCCAACGAAAAATGCCAATTCAAATTCTACAGCAAGTACTGTTGGAATTACTTTTTGGGATTTTGTAAGGATGATCCTAGCAACTATTTTTGTCGTTGCCCTTTTGTATTTATTGTTAAAGTTTATTAATAAGAAAAGCAAAGTATATAAATCGACACAGATAGTTGAAAATCTTGGAGGTACTACTCTCGGAGCAAATCGGTCGGTACAGATTATAAAAGTAGGCAGCCAGGTTTTTATTGTAGGTGTTGGGGAAAATGTTCAATTATTAAAAGAAATAGAAGATACAGAGGAACGAGATCAAATTATTACAGAATACAATAACAAAATGGAACAGCTTATAGAGCCAAGCGATATTGTGACAAAGATCGTTGAAAGAGCAAAAAAATGGCAGTCTTCGAAGAATGAAAGTTCCACTTTTTCGTCCCATCTAAAAAAACAGCTTGAAGATATTTCGAAGGGGCGAAAGAAATTATTTGAAGAGTTGGAGAAGAAAGGGTCAGACAAACAATGAATCAATTTATGGAATTTTTTAACAGTAGTTCACCAGAGAATGTCTCAACCTCTGTGAAATTGCTGTTACTTCTAACCGTACTCTCAATCGCTCCAAGTATTTTGATTTTAATGACATGTTTTACAAGGATTGTCATTGTTCTTTCCTTTGTCAGAACGGCGCTTGCTACTCAGCAAATGCCGCCTAACCAAGTCATAGTGGGATTATCATTATTTTTAACATTCTTTATTATGGCTCCAACCTTTCAACAGGTAAATAATACTGCACTTACACCCTTATTTAATAACAAAATTACATTGGAGCAGGCATATGAACGGGCGGCTGATCCCTTTAAAGATTTTATGAGTGCACATACTAGGCAAAAGGACCTTGCTTTATTTTTAGAGTATTCTAAAGCTAAGACGCCTAAATCGATTAAAGATATTCCATTAACTGCACTTGTTCCAGCATTTGCTATAAGTGAAATGAAAACGGCATTCCAAATAGGATTTATGATTTTTATTCCATTTCTAGTTATTGATATGGTGGTAGCAAGTGTTCTAATGTCAATGGGTATGATGATGCTTCCACCAGTTATGATATCTCTTCCATTTAAAATACTATTATTTGTCATGGTGGATGGCTGGTATTTAGTTGTAAAATCATTATTAGAAAGCTTTTAAGTAGGTGAAAAGGATGAGTTCAGAAGCGATAATTGGAATTGCAGAACGTGGGATTTATACAGTATTAATCGTCTGTGGCCCCCTTTTGCTAATAGGATTGGTAGTTGGCTTGATTATTAGTATTTTTCAGGCTACAACGCAAATTCAAGAGCAAACACTTGCCTTTGTACCGAAAATTGTAGCAGTACTTTTGGGAATTGTTATTTTTGGCCCATGGATGTTAAGTCATATGCTGTCCTATACTATTGAGATTTTCTCAAATTTAACAAGATTTGTAGGCTAAATAAATGAATGACTTATTGCCTAAATTTCCAGCCTTTCTATTAATTTTTGTAAGAATTACATCTTTTTTTCTAATGATGCCACTCTTTTCTTATCGGACAATTCCAACCGTTTTTAAGATAGGATTTGGACTTTTTCTTTCGTGGCTCATTTTTTATTCCATTCATCCGCCGACCTTTGAAATAAATGGTCCCTATATTTTACTAGTTATAAAGGAAGCAATGGTTGGTTTGCTCATTGGCTTTTGTGCCTATTTGATTATGAGCGCCATTCAAACTGCGGGCGCCTTTATTGATTTCCAAATGGGGTTTAGCATGGCAAATGTAATTGACCCGCAAACGGGGGCACAGAGTCCGTTAATGGGTCAATATTTTCACATTTTTGGACTCTTCTTATTATTGGCAATGAATGGCCACTATTTATTAATTGATGGTATTTATAATAGCTATCATTTTATCCCAATAGATAAAGCTTGGCTTCCATTTGGAAGTTCAAAGGTTATCGAATTTATACTGAAGTCCTTTGGCTCAATGTTTATTATTGCTTTCCAAATGGCCCTTCCTGTGGTAGGCAGTCTCTTTTTAGTAGATGTTGCCTTAGGTATTGTTGCAAGGACTGTGCCACAGCTTAATATCTTTGTTGTAGGGATGCCAGTAAAAATAGCAGTTGGATTTATTGTCATTATTACTGTAATGGGAAGTATTCTAGCAGTTGTATCCAATTTGTTTGAAACAACTCTCCAAACGATGCGTGGATTATTGGAACTGCTTGG
This sequence comes from Bacillota bacterium, assembly GCA_030705955.1. GTDB lineage: Bacteria > Bacillota > Bacilli > Bacillales > Cytobacillaceae > JAUZPL01. The sequence goes on from JAUZPL010000001.1 coordinate 72,375, forward strand.
AGGTTCATAAATGGAGCTTTTAAAATTAGATTTGCAGCTGTTTGCAGGAGAAAAATCAGAAAGGGCTACACCTAAAAAGAGACAGGAAACTAGAAAAAAGGGACAAGCTGCAAAAAGCCAAGATATTAACACGGCTGTTGTCCTTTTATCTGTTTTTCTTTACTTCTTATTTGCTGGGGGTTCCATTTCAACAAGCATAATGAATTTATTTAAAACATCTTTCCAGAAACGCCTGTTAATGGATCCAACTGCTGGGAATCTCCAACGTCTTTTTTTAACCTTATTAAGGGAACTAGCCACTTCTTTTGGTCCGATTTTACTAGTTGCATTGGTGGCAGGTGTAGCAGCTAATTTCTTTCAAGTAGGGTTTATGTTTTCAGGTGAATCAATCACACCAAAACTTGAAAAAATTAATCCTTTAGCTGGATTTAGAAGAATTTTTTCCATGAGGGCAATCGTTGAGCTAGTAAAATCAATTTTAAAAATAGGTTTTGTTGGCACCATCACTTTTGCCGTACTTTGGAAAAGGATGGATGAAATTCTTGTACTTTCACAAAAATCGATTGGAAGTGCACTTGTCACACTTGGAAGCCTAACCGTTCAAATGGGCTTGTTTGCTTCAGGTGCTCTTCTCTTTCTTGCTATTTTGGATTTTCTCTATCAAAAATATGATTTTGAAAAGAGTATACGAATGTCAAAGCAAGATATTAAAGATGAATACAAAAACACAGAAGGAGACCCAATAATCAAGTCACGGATTAAGCAAAGACAGCGAGAAATAGCAATGCGGAGAATGATGCAAGAGGTACCAAAGGCAGATGTGGTAATCACAAACCCTACACATTATGCTATAGCCGTTATGTATGATGAAGGTAAATACGATGCTCCTGTAGTTGTGGCTAAAGGTGTTGATTTTATCGCACAAAAAATTAAAACGGTTGCGAAAGAAAATGATGTATTAACCGTAGAAAATCGACCATTAGCCAGAGCCTTATATAGCCAAGTGGAAATTGGCGATAAAATACCGGAAGAATTTTTTAAAGCAGTGGCAGAAATTCTTGCATTTGTGTATCGCACAAAAAGAAAAATTTAATGTTTAATTTTGCAGTTTAGCTGTATGAATTAAAGGGGAGAAGAGAATGGCAGCAAGAGATTTATCAGTATTACTAAGTGTTATATTAGTAGTTGCAATGTTAATTATTCCATTCCCAACATGGCTGCTTAGTATATTGATTATATGTAACATTACATTGGCACTATTAGTATTACTTATTTCAATGAATATGACTGAACCTCTTCAATTTTCAGTATTCCCTTCTTTATTACTGCTATTAACCTTATTTCGATTAGGTTTAAACGTTTCTACCACAAGGGCAATCCTATCACATGGAAACGCTGGCGGTGTAGTAGAAACATTTGGAACATTTGTTGTTGGCGGTAACATTGTTGTCGGTCTTGTCCTATTTTTAATCTTAATTATTATTCAGTTTGTTGTTATTACAAAAGGTTCAGAACGTGTATCTGAAGTTGCGGCCCGGTTTACGCTTGATGCGATGCCAGGGAAGCAAATGAGTATTGATGCAGACTTAAATGCTGGAATGATTTCGGAAAAAGAAGCTAGAGAACGCCGCGAAAAAGTTGGGAAAGAAGCGGATTTTTATGGAGCAATGGATGGTGCCAGTAAATTTGTAAAAGGGGATGCCATTGCTGGAATCATCATTGTCTTAATAAATCTATTCGTTGGAATCATTATCGGGATGCTCCAACAAGGAATGGGTTTTTCTGATGCTGCTAGTCATTTTTCATTACTTACCGTTGGTGATGGTATTGTTAGCCAAATTCCCGCATTGTTAATTTCTACTGCAACAGGAATTGTGGTAACAAGGGCAGCTTCTGATGGGAATTTAGGGAGAGATATCACTTCACAGCTTTTGGCTTACCCACAAATGCTTTATGTTGCGGGAGGTACCATTTTCTTACTAGGTTTGTTTACACCAATAAACGATATTTTGACAATTCCTGTAGCTGGTTTACTTGTTCTTGGAGGGTATAAGTTCTCAAAAGTTCCGAAACCTAATAAGGAACAGCTTCAGCAGCTAGAAGAAGAAATTGAGTCAGATCAAATGAAAAGCCCTGAAAGTGTTATTACCCTTTTAAGTATGGATCCAATTGAATTTGAATTTGGTTATGGTCTAATCCCTCTTGCAGATACAAATCAGGGAGGAGATTTATTAGACCGCATTGTCATGATTCGCAGGCAATTAGCGATAGAACTCGGTTTAGTCATCCCAGTTGTCAGAATACGGGATAATATTCAACTTCAGCCAAATGAATATCGATTGAAAATAAAAGGAAGTGAAATGGCAAGGGGAGAACTTCTTTTAGATCATTATTTAGCAATGAGTCCTGGGATTGAAGATGATTCAATTGAGGGAATTGACACAATTGAACCAGCGTTTGGGCTTCCTGCTAAATGGATTACAGAGGAAATGAAAGAACGAGCTGAAATTTTTGGATATACTGTTGTCGATCCACCTTCAGTTGTTTCAACACATATTACGGAGATAATTAAAGCAAATGCACATGAGTTAATTGGACGGCAGGAAACAAAGCAACTTATTGATCATTTAAAGGAAAGCTACCCAATACTGGTTGAGGAAGTAACGCCAAATCCTCTTTCAGTTGGTGATGTTCAAAAGGTTCTTGCTAAATTATTAAAAGAATATGTCTCAGTAAGAAACCTACCAATTATATTTGAAACTCTTGCAGACTATGGAAAAGTCTCAAGTGATACAGATATTTTAACCGAATATGTTCGCCAGGCATTAGCGAGACAAATTACCAATCAACATGTTGGACAAGGAGAAAATTTAAAGGTCGCTACTTTATCAGGGAAAATTGAAAAAGTGGTCGCGGATGCCATTCAACAAACTGAACATGGTAATTATTTATCTCTTGATCCGGGTATTTCCCAAAAAATATTGGAATCAATAGCAGCACAAGTAGAACAATTTTCCTTACTAGAACAAACACCTATTGTACTTTGTTCCCCTGCAGTTCGCATGTATATTAGGCAGCTAACTGAACGCTATTTTCCAAAGGTGCCAATTTTATCATATAATGAATTAGAATCAAATGTTGAAGTACAAAGCCTTGGGGTGGTGAATCTAGAATGAAAATAAAAAAATTCACAGCGGGATCGATGCCTGACGCAATGAAGACTGTTAGAAATGAGTTAGGACATGAGGCAGTGATTCTAAATTCAAGGATTATTTATACCGGAGGATTCTTAGGCTTTTTTCGCAAGAAAAATTTCGAGGTAATTGCAGCAGTAGATCCAAAGGTTGAACAGGATTTTAAGACGAGTCCAAAGGAAAAAGGTAAAAAAGTCAGCGCTATTCGCAGTGAAAGTAGATTTGAGAAAAAGTCAATTGAAGAAGAAAATAGTAACATAAATATTTCACAAAGCTCAAAAGAAAATGATTTATTGATTAAAGAAATTAATGAGCTAAAATCATTAATTAAATTATCAAATTCCGAATCAAAACCGCTTTTAACAGCATATCCTGAACCTATTCAGGGAATTCAAAATTGGATGTATGAACAGGAGCTTTCTCCAACCTTAAAAAATAGATTTCTTACCGCATTAACGGAAAAATGGTTTACCCTTTCTTCGAATGAAGAAAAGGGAGATACCAAGAAAATCTTAAAAGAGGAAATGTTTAAATTTTTATCGGACAAGCATTTTGGAGGGGTAACATTTACAAAAAAATTTGTAAATGTGCTTGGACCCACGGGTGTAGGAAAGACAACAACTCTAGCTAAAATAGCGGCAGACTGTGTTTTAAATCATAAAAAAAAGGTTGCTTTTATTACAACGGATACGTATAGAATTGCAGCAATCGATCAATTGAAAACATATGCGCAAATCCTTAACATACCACTTGAAGTATGTTACAGCCTTGAAGATTTTAAAGCAGCAACAATTAAGTTCAATCATTACGATGTAGTGCTCATTGATACAGCAGGCCGTAATTTTAGAAATAAGAAATATATTGATGATTTATTTCAAGTGATAGATTTTGAAATGGAAATGGAAACTTTTCTTGTCCTTGCATTGACGGCAAAACAAAAGGATATGGAAGATATATTTGAACAGTTTTCAGCTGTTGGTATAAGCAAGTTTATCTTTACGAAAGCAGATGAAACATCTGTTTATGGTTCGATGATGAATATGATGGAAAAATTCAATATTGGTGTTGCCTATGTCACTACCGGACAGAATGTTCCCGATGATATGATTTCTGCAAGTTCTGAAGTAATTTCAAATTTGCTAATAGAGGGATATTAACATGATGGACCAGGCTGAAAATTTGCGAAAGAAATTAAATGGCCAAATATCAAAGATGATGACAAAAGCCATTGCTGTAGTTAGTGGCAAGGGCGGTGTTGGAAAATCAAATTTCTCTTTAAATTTTTCTATTTCATTATCAAAAAAAGGATATCGAATTCTCATCATTGATATGGATGTAGGGATGGGGAATCTTGATATTTTAATGGGAAGATCTTCTGACAAAACAATTGTTGATTTCCTAAATGGATCATCTAGTTTAAAGGACATAATAATGGATGGACCTGCAGGAATTAAGTATATAAGTGGAGGCTCAGGCCTTAGTAAGCTAGTCAGCACCTATCGATTAGCTTCCATAACTGAGGAATTAGATGCCTGTTTTGAAGAATTTGATTATATCATTTTTGATATGGGAGCCGGGGTGAATGAAGATACTTTAAAATTTTTACTTTCTGTTCATGAGGTTTTTGTTATCACCACTCCCGAGCCAACTTCATTAATGGATGCATATTCAATTATGAAGTATATACATGTTCTACAACCAGAACTTCCATTTTATATAGTAGCTAATAGGGTAAATTCTATGAAAGAAGGACAAGAAACTATTAGCAGACTATCAAATGTTTTGAAAAAATTTTTAGATAGGGAATCTACCAATTTAGGAATATTACCTGATGACCGTTCTGTATCACAAGCTGTTAGACAGCAAATCCCATTTACACTTTTTAATTCAAAATCATCAATTTCAATTGCTTTAGAGGATTTAGTCACCAGGTATATTCAGCAAAAAACGAAGGAAATGCCTTCATATACACCGATATCATTTGTGTCGAAACTGAGGAGATTTTTCTTTGAAAGGTAGAGAGAATTTATGGAAAAAATCAAGGTTCTAGTTGCAGATGATTCTGCTTTTATGCGGAAGTTAATTCAAGACATTCTTTCGTCCTCAAAGCAAATTGAGATTGTTGGCACTGCCCGAAACGGAGAAGAAGCAATAAAAAAAATAAAAGAACTTAAACCAAATGTTGTTACAATGGACGTAGAGATGCCGGTTTTAAACGGGATTGAAGCCCTTAAAATTATCATGAAGGAAGCACCAGTTCCTGTTGTCATGCTTTCAAGTACAACAAAGGAAGGAGCAGAAAATACCCTTCTTGCTATCCAACATGGTGCGGTGGACTTTATTGCTAAACCTTCCGGCCCGATATCCTTAGATTTGCAAAAAATTAGTAATGAGATTATCGAAAAAGTTCTTTCTGCAAGAAAAGCAAATATTAGCAGTTTAACTCGAAATTTGCAGAAAAAAGAATCTTTTTCTACAAAAATGTTAAATTGTAGTAAAATAGAACCAGATAGTTTTGATATCAAAAATAATTCAACATCCAACTGGGAAAATTCAGCTAGGAAAGTTATTTGCATCGGAACCTCTACAGGTGGACCAAGGGCCTTGCAAGCTGTTTTAACAAAGTTTCCTGCAAATGTTGAGGCACCTTTGCTTATCGTACAGCATATGCCTCCAGGGTTTACTAAATCGCTTGCAAATAGGCTGAATTCGTTATCAAATATATCTGTAAAAGAAGCAGAAGATGGGGAAGTGTTAAAAAATGGAACAGCATATATATCCCCAGGGGGTTACCATCTTAAAGTAAAGAGAAGTTCAAATGGGCTTATTGCTCAACTTGATCAGTCAGAGCCTAGAAATGGTCATCGCCCTTCAGTGGATGTAATGTTTGAGTCTGTTAGTACTATTCAAGATTACGCAAAGGTTGCAGTCATTATGACCGGTATGGGAGCAGATGGTACTCAAGGATTAATACAATTAAAAAAATCCGGAAAAGTTAAAGCTATCGCTGAATCCATGGAGACATCTATTGTGTTTGGAATGCCTAAGGCTGCAATTGCAACAAAATTAGTGGATGAAGTTCAAAATGTAGATGATATTACTAAAACAATACTAAAATTTGTTTAATCATAAAGGGGTGAATGGCACATGGATATGAATATGAATCAGTATTTAGAGGTATTTATTGAGGAAAGTAAAGAACACTTACAAGCTTGCAATCAGAATTTGCTAGAGTTAGAGAAAAACCCAACTAATCTTTCGATTGTAAATGAAATTTTCCGGTCAGCCCATACTCTTAAGGGAATGTCAGCCACAATGGGATATGAGGATTTAGCAAATCTAACCCATCAAATGGAAAATATTCTTGATTTAATTCGACAATCAAAGCTATTAGTATCACCGGAACTATTAGATGTTGTTTTTTCAGCTACTGAACACCTTGAAGAAATGGTTCAATCTATTTCAGAAGGTGGAGACGGAAAATGTGATGTAAAGGATGTTATCCAGAAATTAAAAATGATTGAAAAAGGGGAAACACCAATACAAACTTCTGCAAAACAAGAAGCTGCAGTTACGGTAGAAGAAAAAGTATCAACAAAGAATTTTGATCAATTTGAATTAACCGTTTTAATACAATCAGCTGAACAAGGCTTTAATACTTATGAGGTTGCAGTTTCATTGCGTGAGGACTGTTTACTTAAAGCAGCGAGAGTTTTTATGGTTTTTGAGGTATTTGAAGCACTTGGTGAAGTTATTAAAAGTACTCCATCCGTTGATTTGCTTGAAGAAGAGCAATTTGATAATGAATTCACAGTAACCTATGTCTCAAAGGAAACAGAAAAAACGATTATTCAAAAAGTGATGAATATATCAGAGATTGAAAAAGTTGTGGTCACTCCATTTTCTCCATTAGAAATTCAGCAAGTTTATGGAAGAAGAGATGAAAGTGAAGTAACTGTTGGTAAGGAAGAAAATCAAATTGCATTAGAGTCGAATGAAACCGTAAACGACAATAGTGATGATAAAACACAACAGCCAAAAGCGAATATAGGAAATAAAACCATTCGTGTAAATATTGAAAGATTAGATATTTTAATGAATTTATTTGAAGAACTTGTTATTGATAGGGGAAGACTTGAGCAAATTTCCAGTGAATTAAATAATCAAGAGCTACATGAAACTGTAGAAAGAATGTCCAGGATTTCAGGAGACTTACAAAATATTATTTTAAATATGAGAATGGTTCCTGTGGAAATGGTCTTTAATCGTTTTCCACGTATGGTTCGCCAGTTAGCAAGAGACTTAAATAAAAAAATAAATCTAGAAATTTTTGGAGCAGAGACTGAACTTGACCGAACAGTAATTGATGAGATTGGTGATCCTCTTGTTCACCTAATCCGCAATGCGATTGATCACGGTATTGAAACACCTAGTGAACGTAGATCAAAGGGAAAATCGGAAGAAGGAAGAGTTCATTTAAAAGCGTATCATAGCGGAAACCATGTCTTTATTGAAATTGAAGATGATGGTGCAGGGATCAGTAGAGAAAAGGTATTGAATAAAGCGATAAAAAATAACATTGTTATAGCCCAGTCTGCGGCTAGCTTAACAGATAAACAAGTCTATGAATTAATTTTCGCTTCTGGTTTTTCAACTGCTGAGAAAATTTCGGATATTTCAGGTCGAGGAGTTGGACTTGATGTAGTTAAAAATACAATTGAATCCCTTGGGGGTTCCGTATCAGTTGATTCTAATTTTGGAAAAGGTTCCATATTCTCCATTCAGCTGCCATTAACGCTTTCCATTATTTCTGTAATGCTTGTGGGAATTCAGAACGAGAAATTCGCAATACCTCTTTCTTCAATTATTGAGACAGCAATTGTTAAAAAAGAAGATATATTGTACACACACAATCAGAAGGTTATTGATTTCCGAGGGAAAGTTGTTCCTCTACTATTCTTAAAGGATATTTTTGATGTACCTGTTTTGAGTGAGAATGGTGATTTTCTTTCTGTCATCATTGTAAGAAAAGGAGATAAAATGGCCGGCCTTGTTGTGGACTCTTTTATCGGACAACAAGAAATTGTTCTTAAATCTTTAGGAAACTATTTAGCCAATGTATTTGCAATTTCAGGTGCTACCATTCTTGGGGACGGACAAGTTGCTTTAATCATTGATTGTAATGCCTTGATTAACTAATGTTAGAGATAAAATGGTAAAAGGGAGTGAACAATATGACGGAGACAACGATATCAGAGTTGAAAATTATTGTCTTTCAATTAAAGAACAAAGAATATGCAATACCTGTAACTCAAGTCCGCTCCATTGAAAAAATGCAGCATATCACCAGAGTCCCTGGTGTTGCCCAGTATATTAAGGGTGTAATCAATCTTCGTGGGCTAGTAACTCCAATTATTGACCTAGGATACCGTTTTGGTCTAGCCGAGGCAGAAATGACGGATAGTACCAGAATCATTATTGCTGTTCTAAACGATTCAGAAGTTGGGCTTATTGTGGATGCAGCAAATGATGTACTTGATATTCAAACAGAAACAATTGAACCGCCGCCTGAAATTATAGGTGGAAATGAAGATGAGTATGTAAACGGTGTCGTTAAAATTGGAAAAAGACTTTTGATATTACTAGACCTTGAAAAAGTTATCAAAATTGCCAATATGATTGAAGTCTAAGAAAGGAATAGGATACTTTCGATGACATTTATGAGTCAGTTCACATCAATCCATTTAGATATTCTTAAAGAAATAGGAAATATAGGCTCAGGTAATGCGGCTACTGCTCTTTCTAAGCTCTTAAATAAAAAAATTGAAATGAGAGTTCCTAATGTCAAAATTGTAAGTTTTGATGAAATGATGGAAATGGCGGGTGGTGCAGAAAATGTTGTGGCCAGTGTGTTTCTCCGAATTGAAGGAGAAATCCCAGGTAGCATGTTCTTTGTACTACCGCTTAGACAGGCAACCCATTTTATCCAACAAATGATAGGAGATATAAACTTTTCCTTTGAAGAACCACCATATAATGAAATTGCTTTATCTGCTTTTCAAGAGCTAGGAAATATTTTAAGTGGTTCCTATTTAACAGCACTATCCGATTTTACAGATCTTTCCCTGTATCCATCTGTTCCTGCACTTGGAATTGATATGGTTGGAGCTATCATCAGTTTTGGATTAATTGAACATTCACAGGTAAGTGACTATGCCATTGTTATTGATACCTCATTAAATGAAGAGGGCTCCACCGATTCCGAGAGGGTAAAAGGGCATTTTTTCTTATTGCCAGATCCAAGTTCCTTTCAAATCCTTTTTGATGCATTAGGGGTTGCTAAAACGTGATTCAGAACGTGAACGTGGATATCGAAAAGGTAGGCATTGCAGATATGAAGCTTGTTAAGCCTCCACAGTATATTCGTACTTCGGGATTGGGATCTTGCGTTGGAGTGGTCATTTATGATTCAGAAAGAAGGATAGCAGGACTCGCACATGTCATGTTGCCTGAGTCTTCACTTGCTAAGACAAGCGAATTCAACCCGGCAAAGTATGCTGATACTGCTGTTCAAGAACTGGTCTCTAGGCTAGTTAATAAAGGAGCAAAACAAGGAACATTAAAGGCAAAAATAGCCGGTGGTGCACAAATGTTTCAATTCTCTACAGGAAATGATTTGATGAGGATAGGACCAAGGAATGTTGATGCTGTAAAGAAGGAATTAATCCGCTTTAATGTCCGTTTAATCAGTGAAGATGTTGGGGGCAATAGTGGAAGAACGATTGAATTTAATCCAACAAATGGTGTGTTGTTCATTAAAACTGTCAATAAAGGGACAATAGAAATTTAAAAATTTTTCAATTTGTTAAATTGATGTTTCTTGAGCATATTGGGGGTGTAATCCATGGTTGAAACATATGTAAGTGACGAGGAAATATACTGGAAAAAGTGGACTCAAAACCGGGATACAGATGCTTGTAATTTCCTTGTTAAAAAATATATGCCGCTAGTGTCCTACCATGTTCAAAGAATATCAATTGGATTACCAAAGAACGTTGCAAGAGATGAATTACAAAGCCTTGGAATGTTTGGCTTATATGATGCATTAGAAAAATTTGATTGGTCAAGAGAACTAAAATTTGATACGTATGCATCATTTCGCATTAGGGGAGCCATCATTGATGGGCTGAGAAAAGAAGATTGGCTGCCGAGAGGTACGCGAGAAAAGGCAAAGAAAATAGAAACAGCTATTAACATTCTTGAACAGCGAAATGGTGGAAAGATAACTGTTTCAGATATAGCAAAAGAGGTTAAAATACCAGAAGAAGAGATTTATACGATAATGAATGAGCAATTTTTCGCTAATATTCTGTCAATAGATGAACAGCCACTAGACACAGATGAAAGGGATGGACCTTCTTTTGTATTAAGAGATAGTCATGCAGTACTTCCAGAAGAAAGTCTCATAAAAAATGAATTATTAGAAGAGCTTTCAGAAATGATTTCAGATTTAAGCGAGAAGGAACAGCTGGTTATTAGTCTTTTTTACAATGAAGAGCTCACTCTCACAGAAATTGGCCAAGTAATGAATTTGTCGACATCAAGAATTTCCCAAATTCATTCAAAAGCACTTTTTAAGCTTCGAAACTCTTTAGAAAAATTAATAAAATAATCAAATAATAAAATAATCAAACAATGCCTAGGTTTTTGGGGATAGAGGGATATAATGACCACATTTTTGTTACTAATCAGCCTGCTATTAAATGGTGTAGCCATATTTTTAATCATCATTTTATTTACTCGACAAAATCGGCTAACAGAGGCTGAAGAAAAGCAGGAAAAGTTATTAAGAGATGTGGAAGAAATTATTTCTTCCTCCCTACTTGAAATGAAGGAAGAAAATGAAGAGTTTATTAAGCAATTTAAAAGCATTTCAAGTCAGAATGTTACTCAAGTTACCGAACCTGTTAAAGTTATAAAACAAGATAGAATGATTCATGAGGCTGGAATAGGAAATAATGTGGATCAACATAATCACGAATGGGTTGAAAAAAAGGGGACTATTTCGAAGAAACAAGCAGCAATGGTATATAAAAGCGCTACATCTATTGAAAAAAAGACAAATTCTGATTTGGAAACTGAACTTCTTCCTGATTGGAAAAAAGAGAATGATGTAAAGTTAAATTTGGATAATCACTCTTCTTTAAACGTAGAGGCTAAACCTGAAGTGTCTCAAGAAGAGCTTTTTAGAGACCTATTTATGAACCAAGTACTTTTATTACAAAATCAAGGCCTTTCAGCTGAAAAAATAGCCAAAAAGCTGGGTAAAGGAAAAACAGAAATTGAACTCCTGTTAAAATTCAGATAATCACGAACGAAATACTTGATTGCTATAAGGAGTTATGCTATATTATTTCATGGTGTTAAAAACACACGCTTATGGATTTAATCAGATGGTGCTGATAAATCAGTTTCTGATTAAAAATGAGATGAGCGGAGGAATGAAAAACCACTAGGAGGAATAAACATGTCAGTTATTTCAATGAAGCAATTGCTTGAAGCTGGTGTACATTTTGGACACCAAACACGCAGATGGAACCCTAAGATGAAGAAATATATCTTCACAGAGCGTAACGGCATCTACATTATTGACCTTCAAAAAACAGTTAAGAAGGTTGAAGAAGCTTACAATTGGATTAAAGAACTTGCTGCAAACGGCGGAACAATGCTATTTGTTGGTACAAAGAAGCAAGCTCAAGATTCAGTTAAGGAAGAAGCAATTCGTTCAGGTATGTATTATGTTAACCAACGTTGGTTGGGTGGTACTCTTACAAACTTCGAAACAATCCAAAAACGTATTGGCCGTCTGAAAGATATTGAAAGAATGGCTGAAGATGGTACATTTGATGTATTACCTAAAAAAGAAGTTGTTCAATTAAAGAAAGAACAAGAACGTCTTGAAAAATTCCTTGGTGGAATTAAAAACATGAAGCAACTTCCAGATGCTCTATTTATTATCGACCCTCGTAAAGAGCGTATTGCGGTTGCAGAAGCACATAAATTAAATATTCCTATTGTAGGAATTGTTGATACAAACTGTGATCCAGATGAAATCGATGTTGTTATTCCAGCAAACGATGATGCAATTCGTGCTGTGAAACTTCTAACTGCTAGAATGGCAGACGCTATTTTAGAAGCAAAACAAGGCGAAGAAGTTGTAGAAGCTTCTGCTGAATAATAATGAGTGTTTAAGGGAAACAAAAAGGTGATAAGAGGGAACACCCTTTATCACCTTTTTTTAAAGAAATAGTATATCGAATGTAATAAAGGTTATTTATGTGAATACATACATGCATTTTAAGGAGGAAATAAAGATTATGGCAATCACTGCACAAATGGTTAAAGAATTACGCGAAAAAACTGGCGCGGGCATGATGGATTGTAAAAAAGCATTAACTGAAACTGACGGTGACATGGAAAATGCAATTGATTACCTTCGTGAAAAAGGAATTGCCAAAGCGGCTAAAAAGGCTGATCGTATTGCCGCAGAAGGTATCACTGCTATTCAAACAGAAGGAAACAATGCTGTTATCTTAGAAGTAAACTCAGAAACAGACTTTGTTGCTAAAAACGAAGGATTCCAATCACTTGTTAAAGATCTTGGTGCACATTTATTAGCGAAAAAACCTGCAAATGTTGAAGAAGCATTAACTCAAGAAATGGATAATGGTTCAACTGTTGCTGATTTCATCAATGCTGCAATCGCAAAAATTGGTGAAAAGCTATCCCTTCGTCGTTTCGAAGTGAAAACAAAAACAGATAACGATGCTTTTGGTGCATACTTGCATATGGGCGGTCGTATTGGTGTGTTAACTGTTCTTGAAGGAACAACTGACTCTGAAGCAGCTAAAGATGTTTCTATGCATATTGCTGCATTAAATCCTAAATACGTTTCTCGTGATCAAGTATCTCAAGAAGAGGTTGAACACGAGCGTGAAGTATTAACTCAACAAGCATTAAATGAAGGCAAACCAGAAAATATTGTAGCTAAAATGGTTGAAGGCCGCCTTGGTAAATATTTTGAAGATGTTTGTGTTCTTGATCAAACTTTTGTTAAGAATCCTGATCAAAAGGTGCGCCAATTTGTTCAATCTAAAGGTGCAACTATTCGTGAATTCGTTCGTTATGAAGTTGGAGAAGGCCTTGAAAAACGCGAAGAAAATTTTGCGGAAGAAGTAATGAACCAAATTAAAAAATAAATACTAAAATATACTCAGTGATTTTAAAATGGATTGATTGTGTATATGAATAGGGGACACGAAGTGTTCCCTTTTTTCAAGGTAAATCAATTGGTAAGATACTATTATTGGAGGTTCCTATGAGCAGTCCTAAATACAAACGCGTTGTTTTAAAATTAAGTGGAGAAGCATTAGCTGGTGAATCAAGCTTTGGTATTAATCCATCTGTTATTAAGTCAATTGCAGGCCAAGTAAAAGAAATTGCTGAACTTGGTGTAGAAGTTGCTGTAGTTGTTGGCGGTGGAAATATTTGGCGTGGAAAAATCGGCAGTGAAATGGGAATGGACCGAGCAACCGCTGATTATATGGGCATGCTTGCAACCGTAATGAATTCCTTAGCATTGCAGGATAGTTTGGAGCAAATAGGAATTGAGACACGTGTACAAACCTCCATTGAAATGCGTCAGGTTGCTGAACCATATATTAGACGCCGTGCTATTAGACATTTAGAGAAAAAAAGAGTTGTCATTTTTGCTGCAGGAACTGGAAATCCATACTTCTCCACAGATACAACAGCTGCACTAAGAGCTGCAGAAATAGAGGCAGAGGTTATTTTAATGGCTAAAAACAATGTCGATGGAGTCTATTCTGCAGATCCCCGAATCGACAAAAATGCAACAAAATATGATGAGCTTTCATATCTTGATGTTATTAAAGAGGGACTTGCTGTTATGGATTCAACAGCTTCCTCATTGTGTATGGATAATGATATTCCACTTATTGTTTTCTCTATCATGGAACAAGGAAATATAAAAAGAGTTATTACTGGAGAAAAAATTGGAACAATTGTTAGGGGGAAAAAATAATGCCAAAACAAGTTATATCCAATACAACAGATAAAATGAAAAAGGCTATTCAAGCCTATACAAGAGAACTTGCTTCTATCCGTGCAGGAAGGGCTAGTGCATCTCTTTTAGACAGAATTACGGTTGATTACTATGGTGCTCCAACACCAGTTAATCAGTTAGCAGGTATCTCTACTCCTGAGGCGAGACTTTTAGTTATTCAGCCTTATGATAAAACAATACTTGGAGATATTGAAAAAGCTATTTTAAAGTCTGACTTAGGATTAAATCCATCAAATGATGGAATGATTATTCGAATTTCAATACCACAGCTTACTGAAGAGCGTAGGAAAGAGCTTGTTAAAGTGATAAAGAAAGAATCAGAAGAAGCAAAAATAGCGATACGAAATATTCGACGAGATGCTAACGATGAATTTAAAAAGTTAGAGAAAAGTGGAGATATTACAGAAGATGCTCTTCATGGATATTCTGAAGATATCCAAAAACTTACTGACGATCATATAAATAAAATTGACCAAATAACAAAAGATAAAGAAAAGGAAATTATGGAAGTATAAGTCAGTCTTTTATCTTTTCTTTTTAAAAGCCCCTCTTAAAAGGGGGTTTTTTCACTATTATTAAATAATAAGAAAAGTTTATCATAGACTTTAAATTCTTAATCCCATTTATAATACATAAGCTTTTTAATAGAGAAATCTTTGAATTTTTTTGGTATGATAATCTCATGCTGACAAATCAAATAAAAAACTCATATGAAATAAAATGGATTTGTCTATTTGTCGGAGGAAATGATTATCTTTTTTTGAAGGAGCAAGAATATGTTAAATAAAATAAAGCTTTGGAAGAAAGAAAATAACTCTTCCGAACTCCGAGACAGAATAGAACAAATAAAAAAATTACCTGTACCTGATCATGTCGCTATCATTATGGATGGAAATGGAAGATGGGCAAAAAAAAGAGCCTTGCCAAGAATTGCGGGTCATCATGAAGGAATGAAGGTGGTGCGCAAAACAACAAAATTGGCAAATGAACTTGGAATCAAAGTACTTACCTTATATGCTTTTTCAACTGAAAATTGGAAGAGACCTAAGAGTGAAGTAGATTATTTAATGAAGCTTCCGGAGGAATTTTTAGGCACCTTCCTTCCAGAGTTAATGAAAGAAAATGTCCAGGTTAGAATGATGGGTTATCGAGAAGAACTTCCTATACATACAAGAAGGGCAATTGAAAAGGCAATAGAGGATACGAAAGAGAATGATGGGCTTATTTTAAACTTTGCCTTAAATTATGGTAGTAGAGCTGAGATTATCGATGCAGTTAAGCATATTTTGAACGATTGTAAAAGTGGTATATTAAATGAAAAGAGTCTTGATGAACATTCTTTTTCGTCATATTTAATGACATCTCAATTGGCTGATCCAGATCTCTTGATTAGGACAAGTGGGGAAATTCGTTTAAGTAATTTCATGCTTTGGCAATTAGCCTACACAGAGTTTTGGTTTACGGATATTTTATGGCCTGATTTTAAAGGAGAGCATTTATTAGAAGCTATTGAAATTTTCCAAAACAGACAACGAAGATTTGGTGGAATATAAAAGTGATTATTTGCATCGTTCTCCTTGATAGTGAGTAATCAAAATATGGTTTTAAACCTAGATTAGCAATTTTTTAAGCCGTTTGTAGAAAAGGTGTTGACATAATAAATGAAGCAAAGAATTATCACAGCAGTGATAGCCGCAGCAATTTTTTTACCAATCGTTTTTTTTGGCGGTTTTCCTTTTGTTGGTTTAACCTATTTATTAGCAACCATTGGACTTTCCGAATTATTAAAAATGAAAAAAATTAATTTATTTTCTATTCCTGGATTTCTTTCGACCCTTTTACTTTGGGTTATTCTCTTTCCATCGTATTATCAACAAGTTCTTGAAACATTAAATTATTCAAAAACAGAGCTTGGAATTGCTTTAATTTTATTGTTATTAACGTATTCAGTGATCACAAAGAATCGCTTTAATTTTGAGAAAGTTTCCTTTTGTCTTTTAGCTGCTATTTACGTGGGGATTGGTTTTTACTTTTTTATAGAGACCAGACACGCGGGACTTGTCTATATCATCTATTCAATATTTATTATATGGGCAACAGACACGGGAGCCTATTTTATTGGTAGGGCTCTCGGTAAAAGAAAACTTTGGCCAGAAATTAGCCCTAATAAAACAGTTGAAGGTTTTTTTGGAGGAGTTTTATGTGCGATCATTGTTGCCGTGATTTTTGCATTGTTTACAAGTATGAATGCGAATTTATTGTCATTAGTTGGGATTACGATTGTCTTATCCATTTTTGGACAAATTGGGGATTTAGTTGAATCAGCTTTTAAACGACACTTTAATGTGAAAGACTCAGGAAATATTCTTCCGGGCCATGGTGGGATTCTTGATCGATTTGACAGTCTGTTATTTGTTCTTCCCTTATTACACTTTTTTCACCTTTTTTAGACGAAAAAGCTGGTTTTTCTTCGTTAAGGAAATTATAAATCTCTATACTTGTGGATTACTTTGAAAATAGATATTGACATCTAGCTCCAGCGCCTATCCCTTCGAGGTCTTAAGCCGCCTCCCTCTGGAGGTCAGGACCATCCTGCAATAGTCGTCTTAAGCTTGTCAGGGCTGACCAAGGCGCCTGCGCTTTTGTTTTTAGGAGTGTGTTTTTGTGAAATTGATTAGTTTATTGGGTGCTACTGGTTCCATTGGTACTCAAACATTAGATGTAATAAAAGAACACCCTGCTGAATTTAAATTAGTAGCTATGTCAGTAGGGAATAATATTGGTTTAGCAAGAAAAATTATCGTCGATTTTCAACCTGAACTTGTTTCAGTGAAGGAAAAAGGTGATATAGAACAATTAGCAATAGAGTTTCCTAGAACAAAGTTCACCTATGGAGAAGAAGGATTAGTTGAAATAGCGGTCTATGAAAAATCAGAAGTTCTTGTCAATGCTGTCCTTGGTAGTGTAGGATTATACCCAACCCTTCAGGCGATAGAAAGTGGAAAAATTATTGCTCTTGCAAATAAAGAAACTCTTGTAACAGCCGGACATATTATCATGGATGCTTCAAAAAAGCACAATATTCCGCTCCTTCCTGTTGATAGTGAGCACTCTGCTATATTTCAAGCTTTACAGGGAAATAAAATGAAGAATGTAGAACAACTCATTATCACCGCATCAGGGGGCAGCTTCCGTGATCGAAAAAGGTCTGAGCTAGAGAATGTAACGGTGAAAGAGGCTTTAAGTCATCCGAATTGGTCTATGGGTGCCAAGATTACTATTGATTCAGCTACTATGATGAATAAAGGTTTAGAAGTAATAGAAGCGCATTGGCTTTTTGACATGCCATACGATAAAATTAATGTACTACTACATAAAGAAAGTATCATCCATTCAATGGTGGAGTTTCATGACAGTAGTATTATTGCACAGTTAGGTTCACCTGACATGAGGGTACCTATTCAATTTGCTCTTTCTTATCCAGATAGGCTTCCACTATCTTCTTCAAGAAGGCTAAATCTCGCGGAAGTTGGACTCCTGCACTTTCAAGAAATGGACTTCAACCGGTTCCGTTGTTTACATTTTGCCATTGAAGCAGGGAAAAAAGGCGGAACATTACCGACCGTATTAAATGCGGCGAACGAAGTAGCTGTAGCTGCTTTTCTGGAAGGGAAAGTTACATTTTTACAAATTGAAGATTTGATTGAGAAGGCGCTAAGTGCCCATCAAAGTATTTCAAATCCTGATCTTACTATCATTCAAGAGGTAGACAAAGAAACAAGACAGTATGTACAAACACTTCTGTAAGAAAGATATAAAAGGGTATCCATTTTCCGAAATGTATTTTCTTACTATTCCTTTAAAAAGGTGGTTTTAATTTTGAGTACAGTCATTGCCTTTATTGTTATCTTTGGCGCACTCGTGTTCTTCCATGAATATGGGCATTTTATTTTTGCAAAACGAGCAGGCATTTTATGTCGGGAATTTGCAATTGGTTTTGGGCCAAAGGTTTTTTCCTTTAAAAAGGGAGAAACAACTTACAATATACGCCTTTTACCTATCGGCGGTTATGTAAGGATGGCTGGAGAAGATCCAGAGATGTTAGAAATTAAATCTGGCTATCGAGTTGGATTATTATTTGACCAGGAAAATAAGGTCAATAAAATTGTCTTAAACAATAAAGAAAAATTCCCTCAATGCCGTATTGTTGAAGTGGAAGAAGCTGATATCGAAAAAGACCTCTTTATAAAAGGGTTCCCCGAAGACGATGAAGAAAAGTTAGAAACCTTTTCAATCAGCCCAACTGCAGTCCTTGTTGAAAATGGAGTGGAATCACAAATTGCTCCTTTAGATCGTCAATTTGCTTCAAAAACTTTAGGGCAAAGAGCGATGGCAATTTTTGCTGGACCCATGATGAATTTTGTTTTGGCATTGGTCGTATTTATCATCATTGCCTTATTACAAGGTGTTCCAACAAATGATCCCAAATTAGGGGTTATTACACCTGATGGATCTGCTAAAGCAGCTGGCTTAAAACAGGGTGACATTGTTCAAAGTATTAATGGCTCAGAAATATCTAGCTGGTCTGATGTAGTAGACGTCATTCAGCATAGTCCTAACAAAAACCTTACATTTTCTATTACTAGGAATGGGAAGGAAATGGAGATTCCAGTTACTCCAATCGAAAAAAAGGTTGAAGGAAAAAATATTGGAATCATTGGGGTGTATAGTCCTGTTGAAAAATCCCCTGTAAAGGCGGTTTCATCAGGGTTTCAGGAAACGTATTATTGGACAATACAGATTTTTGTAATGTTTAAAAAATTAATTACAGGCCAATTTTCAATAAATATGCTTTCTGGCCCAGTAGGTATTTATGTATCAACTGATACTGTTGCAAAATCGGGAATATATTATTTGGCAAAATGGGGAGCTATTTTAAGCATAAACCTTGGAATTATGAATCTTTTACCAATACCAGCACTTGATGGTGGACGACTGATGTTCTTTGCTGTAGAAGCATTAAGAGGTAAACCAATTGATCGTCAAAAGGAAGGCATAGTTCATTTCATTGGTTTTGCCTTGCTGATGCTGCTCATGCTAGTGGTCACATGGAACGATATCCAAAGGTTCTTCTTAAAATAAATTTAGGAAGTCTAATAATGATGATAAGGTGTAAACCCATTCTGGAGGTTTACACTTTATTTTTTCTATTTTTTGTATGTCGAATAAAAACGAATTTACTCGTTTTATATGGTATAATTAGCTTTTGATTAAAGATTTAACGTCGATATGTTATTTGAGGGGAGAGAGAACGATGCGTGATCATACCTCTATAGAAAAAAAACAGCTTTTTCAACATTTGCTTCAACATATCCACTTAACTGAGGATCAGATGATGATTCATTTTGAAAATGCTGAAATGGAAAATGTAATAGTTGAAAGAAAAATAAATAAATGGCACCTTCATTTTACATTTGAAAAAATATTGCCTTATCAAATCTATATTCGTTTTGTTTCTCAGCTTGAAAAAACCTTTTCTCACATTGCTGCCATTTCATATAAAATCCTTGTACTTGACCAAGGATTCTCACCTGAAATTTTACTAGATTACTGGAAACCTTGTATTACACAAATTGATGGAATTGCACCGCCGCTTTTAAAGCTTTTAAATGAACAGATTCCTGAGGTTCAAGGAAATAAGCTCATTCTGGCTGTTCGAAACGATACAGAGGGAATGGCGATAACGCGCAAATATGGTGGAATGATACAGGAAATCTATCAATCATTTGGATTTCCTCTACTCGGAATTGATACAAGAATTAAGAGTGATGAGCAAAACGTAGAATATGAACAGTTTTTAATTGAGAAAGCAAAAGAGGACCAAGAACGTGCTCTATTAGCAATGATTGAAATGCAGAAGAAAGAAGCGGAAAGAGATATGCCTTCTCAGGAAGGACTTGTGGGGCCTTTAACAATAGGTCTGACTATAAAGGATGACGCTGATTTCCGCAGGTTAATTGATATTGTTGATGAAGAGAGAAGAATTGCGATTGAAGGATACATTTTTGATGTAGAAACAAAAGAACTTCGAAGTGGCCGAACTCTTTTAACCTTTAAAATTACTGATTATACAAGCTCCATCATGGTAAAAATGTTTTCCCGAGATAAAGAGGATGCAGCTCTTTATCAGCATGTAAAAAAAGGAATGTGGGTGAAAGTAAGAGGAAGCATTCAAAACGATACCTTTGTTCGGGATCTCATCATGATTGGAAATGATGTTAATGAGATTAAACCTGTTGAACGGAAGGATACAGCACCTGATAATGAAAAGCGGGTTGAGTTGCATCTGCATACCCCTATGAGCCAAATGGATGCTGTTACACCTGTAAAAGCCCTTGTAGCTCAGGCGAAAAAATGGGGGCATAAAGCGATTGCGATAACAGACCACGCTGTTGCTCAATCATTTCCAGAAGCGTATGCGGAAGGAAAAAAGAATGATGTGAAAATTCTATTTGGTGTTGAAGCAAACCTAATTGATGATGGTGTACCTATTGCTTATAATGATGCACATCGATTGCTAGCTGATGATACGTATGTTGTTTTCGACGTTGAAACTACGGGATTATCGGCTGTCTATAATACAATTATCGAACTTGCAGCGGTAATGGTTAAAAATGGGGAAGTTATTGACCGGTTTGAATCATTTGCAAATCCGCATCATCGTCTTTCAGCAACTACTATTAACCTAACGGGCATTACAGATGATTTAGTGGAAAATGCACCAGAGGTTTCTGAGGTCCTTGAGCGTTTTTATAAATGGGCAGGGGACTCAATACTTGTAGCACACAATGCCACCTTTGATATGGGCTTTTTAAATGTAGGTTATAAAAAAATGGGGCTAGAAAAAGCAAAGAACCCTGTTATTGATACGTTGGAGCTAGGGCGCTTTTTATATCCTCAATTAAAGAATCATCGTTTAAATACACTTGCAAAGAAATTTGACATTGAATTAACACAGCACCATCGAGCTATTTATGATGCTGAAGCAACAGGATACTTGTTATTAAAAATGTTAAAAGATGCCCTTGAAAAAGGGATAGAGTTTCATGATCAATTCAATGACAATATGGGAAAAGGAAATGCTTTTCAAAGAGCTCGTCCATACCATTGCACATTGCTCGTCCAAAATGAAGTTGGCCTTAAGAACCTTTTTAAACTTGTATCCATTTCCCATCTAAATTATTTTTATCGAGTTCCAAGGATACCAAGGTCCGTCCTTCAAAAATATCGTGAAGGAATTTTGGTGGGGTCTGGATGTGATAAAGGTGAAGTATTTGAAGGAATGATGCAAAAATCACCTGAAGAGGTTGAAGTTGCAGCACGTTTTTATGATTTTATAGAGGTTATGCCAAAGGCTGTTTATGCTCCATTATTAGAAATGGAGTTAGTTCAAGACCAAAAATCACTTGAAGACATAATCGGAAATATTGTAAGACTTGGAGAAAAAAATGGTACACCTGTTGTGGCAACAGGAAATGTGCACTATTTAAATGAAAACGATAAAATATACCGTAAAATTTTGATTAACTCTCAAGGTGGCGCTAATCCATTAAACCGTCACCAACTGCCAGATGTCCATTTTAGGACAACGAATGAAATGCTTGATGCTTTCGCTTTCCTAGGTTCTGAAAAGGCAAAGGAAATTGTTGTGACCAACACAAACAAAATTGCTGATTTAATAGATCACATAAAGCCAATAAAGGATGACTTATACACACCAAGAATTGAAGGCGCAGAGGAAGAAATGCGTGAGATGAGTTATTCTATGGCACATAAAATCTATGGGAATCCGCTTCCGACCATTGTAGAGGAAAGGCTCGAGAAAGAGTTAAAAAGTATCATTGGCCATGGCTTTGCCGTTATTTACTTAATTGCCCATAAGCTTGTAAAAAAATCTCTGAATGATGGCTACCTGGTTGGTTCCCGTGGATCGGTCGGTTCTTCTTTAGTTGCTACCATGACTGAAATAACAGAGGTAAATCCACTGCCTCCACATTATGTTTGTCCTGAATGTAAACTGTCGGAGTTTTTTAATGATGGTTCTGTAGGATCAGGCTTTGACCTGCCGGATAAGAATTGTCCGAATTGTGGAGTGAAATACCGTAAGGATGGACACGATATACCATTTGAAACATTCCTTGGATTTAAGGGAGATAAAGTACCAGATATAGATTTAAACTTTTCTGGGGAATATCAGCCTAGGGCCCATAATTATACGAAGGTTCTCTTTGGTGAAGATAATGTTTTTCGTGCTGGAACAATTGGTACCGTAGCAGATAAAACTGCTTTTGGGTATGTAAAGGCCTATCAACAGGAAAATAATTTACTTCTGCGGAATGCCGAGATAGACCGCCTAGCTAAAGGCTGTACAGGAGTAAAAAGAACAACTGGACAGCATCCAGGTGGAATCATCGTTATTCCTGATTATATGGATATTTATGATTTTTCACCTATTCAATATCCTGCTGATGATAATTCATCGGAATGGCGGACAACACATTTTGATTTCCATTCCATTCATGATAATGTTTTGAAACTTGATATTCTTGGGCATGACGACCCAACAGTTATTAGAATGCTTCAAGATCTTAGTGGGATAGATCCAAAAACCATTCCAACTGATGACCCTGAGGTCATGAAAATTTTTAGTTGTACAGATCCGCTTGGTGTTACAGAAGAACAGATCATGTGTAAAACTGGGACACTTGGTATTCCTGAATTTGGTACAAGATTTGTCCGGCAAATGCTTGAAGATACAAAACCAACTACCTTTTCTGAGTTAGTTCAAATATCTGGTCTTTCTCACGGCACTGATGTCTGGCTTGGAAATGCACAAGAATTAATTCAAAATAATATTTGTACACTAAGTGAAGTAATCGGTTGTCGTGACGATATCATGGTTTACCTTATTTACCAAGGGCTAGAACCCGCATTTGCTTTTAAAATCATGGAATCTGTTCGTAAGGGTAAAGGATTAACAGAGGAAATGGAAGCAGAAATGCGTAAGAATGAAGTGCCAGAGTGGTATATTGATTCCTGCAAGAAAATCAAATATATGTTCCCGAAAGCCCACGCAGCGGCGTATGTTTTAATGGCTGTTCGTATTGCTTATTTTAAAGTGCATATGCCCCTTTTATACTATGCCGCCTATTTTACTGTAAGAGCAGAGGATTTTGATATCGAAGCGATGGTAAAGGGTTCAGAGGCAATACGGTCAAAAATTGCAGAAATAAATGCAAAAGGACTAGACGCTTCTACTAAGGAAAAAAACCTGTTGACAGTATTGGAGCTTGCCCTTGAAATGTCAGAAAGAGGGTTCTCTTTCCAAAAAATCAATCTATATAAATCTGATGCAGCAGAATTTAAAATTGAAGGTAATACTTTGATTCCACCATTTAACTCCATTCCAGGTTTAGGAACAAACGCGGCTGTTAATATTGTGGCCGCAAGAGAAAATGGAGAATTTTTATCAAAAGAAGATTTACAGCAGCGTGGAAAAGTATCAAAAACCATACTAGAGTATTTAGATAAACAAGGTGTATTGTCAGATCTTCCGGAGCAGAACCAATTGTCATTATTTTAAGTGCAGGAATTGATTCAAATGCTTCTTAGCCTGTCGAATTGATTTGCATATCTACAATGGTTATGTTATAGTTTTATTGGAAATACTAAGAAATACTCTCGTAATTAAGAGTGGGGAAACCCGCTCTTTTGTATTGTTTCCACTTTTTTTGAGTAGATAAAACTTTCCGTTAAAAACGTTAAATATGGTACTTCATTTCAAAAAGGAGGGTAAGTATGAGCAAGGTAACGGAAGTAGTTGAAGAGCTGGCAAAGCCTATTTTGACTGAACTTGGATTAGATTTAGTCGAGATTGAGTATGTAAAAGAAGGAAAAGACTGGTTTCTTCGCGTATATATCGACAAGGAGCAAGGGGTTGATATAGAAGATTGCGGTCACGCTAGTGAAAAATTAAGCGAAAAGCTTGATGAAATTGATCCTATTCCTCATAACTACTTTCTCGAGGTATCTTCCCCAGGTGCAGAACGGCCTCTTAAAAAGGAAAAGGATTTTGAAAATGCAATTGGCAAATACATATTTATGAAAACATATGAGCCGGTTGAAGGAGAAAAAACCTTTGAAGGGACATTACTACAATTTGATGGCCGTACCATTACAATTGAAGTCAGAATAAAAACGCGTAAGAAGGTTTATGAAATTCCTTATGAGAAAGTAGCGAGTGCACGTTTAGCTATTCAATTTTAACCAAAATTAAAAATGAAAAAGAATTAGTCTGTGAGGGGGATATGATCAAATGAGCAGCGAATTATTAGATGCTCTTACATTACTGGAAAAAGAAAAAGGCATTTCCAGAGATGTATTAATTGATGCAATAGAGGCAGCACTTGTTTCGGCTTACCGCCGTAATTTTAATCAGGCACAAAATGTACGAATTGACCTTAATTTACAAACAGGATCAATGCGTGTTTTTGCAAGAAAAGAAGTAGTAGATCAAGTATTTGATCCACGTCTTGAAATTTCTTTAGATGAAGCTACAAAAATCAGTCCTAACTACCAGGTCGAAGATGTGGTGGAAATGGAAGTTACTCCAAAGAATTTTGGCCGGATTGCAGCACAAACTGCAAAACAGGTTGTAACTCAACGTGTTCGAGAAGCCGAAAGAGGAATTATTTATTCCGAATTCATTGACCGTGAAGAAGACATCATGACCGGGATTGTACAAAGGCTAGATTCAAAATTTATCTATGTAAGTCTTGGTAAGATTGAAGCACTTCTTCCTGTAAATGAACAAATGCCAAATGAACGGTATAAACCACATGACCGAATTAAAGTTTTTATTACAAAAGTGGAAAAAACAACAAAAGGTCCTCAAATTTTTGTTTCAAGAACACATCCCGGACTTTTAAAGCGTTTATTTGAAATTGAAGTACCAGAAATTTATGACGGGACAGTTGAAATAAAATCGGTTGCAAGAGAAGCCGGTGACCGCTCGAAAATTTCGGTACATTCAGACAACCATGAGGTAGACCCAGTTGGCTCATGTGTCGGTCAAAAGGGTACTCGCGTTCAGGCTATTGTAAATGAATTAAAAGGTGAAAAGATTGATATCGTAAAATGGTCAGAAGATCCAGTTGTATTTGTTGCTAATTCATTAAGTCCGTCAAAGGTTCTTGATGTTATGGTAAATGAAGCTGAAAAAGCAACGACTGTTGTAGTTCCAGATTATCAACTATCACTTGCAATAGGTAAACGTGGGCAAAATGCTCGTTTAGCCGCAAAGCTCACTGGCTGGAAGATTGATATTAAATCAGAAACAGATGCTCGTGAACTTGGGATTTATCCTAGGGAAGAAACGATTAAGCTATTTGAAAATGAAACTGATCTTGATTATGACCTAGAAGATGATGAATTGGAATAAAGTAGAGGTGAATGATCGTGAACAAAGCTAAAAAAGTTCCAATGCGTAAATGTGTTGCAACTGGTGAAATGAAGCCGAAAAAAGAACTCGTTCGCATCGTTCGCTCTAAAGAAGGAGAAGTATCTATAGATTTAACCGGAAAAAAATCCGGTAGGGGTGCTTATCTTTCTAAAGATAAGGAAGCAGTTGAGCTAGCTAAGAAAAAAAATTCCTTATCCAATCACTTAGAGGTTCCCATCGATCACACATTATACGATGAACTTATTGAGCTTATTGAGAAGGAGAAACGACAATCCTGATGAATGCTAATCAATGGATGTCATTACTTGGCTTGGCCAATCGGGCAAGAAAATTAGTAACGGGTGAAGAGCTTTCTGTGAAGGAAATCAGGCGCGGAAAAGCAAAGCTGATTTTATTATCACGAGATGCGTCAAGTAATACGGCGAAGAAAATAACAGATAAATGTAATTCTTACGCAATTCCACTCCGAATTGTTGAAGACCGCTATCTTCTTGGCCAAGCAATTGGCAAAGAAGCCCGCGTGGTTGTAGCTGTAATGGATGCAGGATTTGCTAAAAAACTCGTAACATTGCTCGATTAATTCTAGCGGGGGTGAAAGAATGAGTAAAACGCGTGTATATGAATACGCTAAAAAACACAATATTTCTAGTAAAGAAGTTATTTCTAAATTAAAAGATATGAACGTAGAGGTTTCGAATCATATGGCAACTATTGAAAATACAGAAATTGTTAAGCTTGATGCAATCTATAATAAAAAAGATGAAAAGTCACAACCGAAACAACAAAAACAATCAGTAAAGCCTGCTGTTCAAAATGGAAGTACAAATCCTGAAGAAAAACGTCCACAGGTTCAGCCAAAAGCCGCACCTAAGGCGTTTGAGGATGATGATGAAAAGATTGTTACTGTTCCAAGTAAGGTAAAAGTGGCACCTCCTAAAGCAAGAGAAGGAAAAAAACACGAACAAGAATATCAATCTAAAGAAAACAAAGCCTTTAATAAGGGAAAAACAAAAAATAAACCGGGACAACAGCAAAACCGAAATCACCAAAATAATAAGAAAGCTCATACCCCAGTTCAACAAACACCACCACCTAAGAAAAAAGAAAAAGAACTGCCAACGAAGATTACCTTTAGTGAATCTTTAACGGTTGCAGAGTTAGGAAAAAAATTACACCGAGAGCCATCTGAAATCATTAAAAAATTATTCTTACTTGGTGTAATGGCGACCATTAATCAAGGGTTGGATAAAGATGCAATCGAATTAATTGCAGGGGAATATGGTGTTGAAGTAGAAGAGGAAATTAAAGTAGACCTAACTGATCTTGAAAACCATTTTACTGAAGATAAACCAGAAGACCTTGTTGAAAGACCATCTGTCGTAACCATTATGGGCCACGTTGACCATGGTAAAACAACATTGCTGGATTCAATTAGAAACACAAAGGTTACAGAAGGCGAAGCAGGTGGAATTACCCAGCATATTGGAGCCTACCAGGTAGTTGAAAATGGCAAGAAAATTACGTTCTTAGATACACCTGGACACGCTGCATTTACAACTATGCGTGCAAGAGGTGCAAAAATCACTGATATTACCATCCTAGTTGTTGCAGCAGATGATGGTGTAATGCCACAGACTATTGAAGCGATTAACCATGCTAAAGCAGCAGAGGTTCCAATTATAGTTGCTGTTAACAAAATGGATAAGGAAGCTGCGAATGTAGATCGTGTCATGCAGGAACTTACAGAATATGGTCTAGTTTCTGAAGCATGGGGTGGAGATACTATCTTTGTACCACTTTCTGCAAAAACAGGAGAGGGAATCGATAATCTCCTTGAAATGATTCTTTTAGTTGGTGAAGTAGAAGAATATAAAGCAAATCCGAAACGTCATGCATTAGGGACAGTCATCGAAGCACAATTAGATAAGGGTCGTGGACCAGTAGCTACCTTGCTAGTTCAAAACGGAACTCTTCATATAGGAGATCCAATCGTAGTTGGTAGTACGTTTGGCCGTGTACGGGCAATGGTAAATGATCTCGGTCGTCGAGTGAAGGATGCAGGCCCATCCACTCCTGTTGAAATTACAGGTTTAAATGAAGTACCACAGGCTGGAGATCGATTTGTTGTATTTGATGATGAAAAGACTGCTCGTCAAGTTGGGGAAGTCCGTGCTCAGGTAGCTCTTGCTGCACAGCGTGGAGAGAAATCCCGCGTAAGTCTTGAAAACTTGTTTGAACAATTAAAGCAAGGTGAAATGAAAGATCTCAATGTCATCATCAAGGCTGATGTTCAAGGCTCTGCAGAAGCGGTTGCAGCATCCTTGCAGAAAATCGATGTTCAAGGTGTGAATATTAAAATCATTCATAGTGGTGCTGGAGCAATAAATGAATCAGATATTAGTTTAGCTACGGCATCCAATGCGATTGTGATTGGCTTTAACGTTCGACCTGATGCAAATGCTAAGCGTGCTGCTGAGGCTGAAAAGGTTGATGTACGCTTACACCGTATTATTTATAAAGTAATCGAAGAAATTGAAGCAGCCATGAAGGGTATGCTTGACCCAGAATTTGAAGAAAAAATTATTGGTCAGGCAGAAATTCGCCAAACCTTCAAGGTTTCAAAAATTGGTACGATTGCAGGATCATATGTTACTGATGGGAAAATTACCAGAGATAGCGGCATTCGTTTAATTCGTAATGGTGTAGTTATTTTTGAAGGAGTAATTGATGACCTAAAGAGATTTAAAGATGACGCAAAAGAAGTAGCACAAGGCTATGAGTGTGGTATCACCATCAAAAACTTTAATGATGTAAAAGAAGGAGACATCATTGAAGCGTATGTGATGGAAGAAGTAGAACGTAAATGATTGTAGGAGCGGCGGTTTGTGAATGGTTGATTTACGACGCCCACTCCTTAAAAGATAAACGGGCAGTTTTACAAAGAATCATGACTCGTTTAAAACAAAAATACAATGTATCTGTTTCCGAAGTTGACTATCAGGATGTATGGCAAAGAACAAAGATAGCTATTGTGGTCGTCACATCTTCAAGGATATCCACTGAAAAAGAATTGCAAAACGCATTAAATTTCATTGATTCTTTTCCGGAAATAGAAAGAACAATAACCGAAATAGAATGGCTTTAAGATAAGAGGTGCATTTAAATGAGCCTTAGAGCAAACCGCGTTGGAGAACAAATGAAGAAGGAATTAGGCGATATTATTGGCCGTAAGATCAAAGATCCAAGAATCGGCTTTGTGACTGTTACTGACGTTCAGGTAACAGGTGATCTCCAACAGGCAAAAGTTTTTATTTCCGTTTTGGGTGATGATGAACAAAAGGAAAATACCTTAAAAGGCCTTGCAAAGGCAAAAGGTTTTATCCGTACTGAAATTGGACATCGGATTCGCCTGCGGAAAACACCTGAGATTATATTCGAATTCGACGAATCCGTAGATTATGGTAATCGAATTGAATCACTTCTTCACCAATTACACAGTGAAGAAAAGAACGATAATAAATAATAACGAATGGATAGACCCCGAGTCTATCCATTTTTTTAGAAGGTGACGAAAATAGACGGGATATTACCACTTTATAAACCTGCGGGACTTACCTCGCATGATTGCGTTTTTAAGTTAAGAAAAATATTGAAAACAAAAAAAATTGGCCATACTGGAACCCTTGATCCTGATGTAACGGGAGTTTTGCCAATTTGTATAGGTAAAGCAACAAAGGTTGCTGAATACATTACGGATGCTGGAAAGGCGTATGAGGGAGAAGTTGCAATTGGATATTCAACCACAACAGAAGATCGCTCTGGTGAAGTTGTTGAAGTGAAAAATGTCTCTGAGACATTTTCTAGAGCTGACATTTTAAGGGTTCTTGATTCCCTAAAAGGTGAAATTGAACAAACTCCGCCAATGTATTCTGCAGTAAAGGTAAATGGGAAAAGGCTATACGAATATGCTAGAAAAGGGATAGAAGTAGAAAGACCAACCCGAAAGGTAACTATTTATTCTATTACATTACTTGATGAGAGGGAGCAATACGAAGGGAACCCACTTACATTTCGCTTTCAGGTAGAGTGCAGTAAAGGTACGTATATACGAACATTGGCTGTCATGATTGGTGAAATGCTAGGCTATCCAGCACATATGTCCAGTTTAACAAGAATTCGATCTGCCTCTATGACATTGAAGGATTGCCTCTCCTTCGAGGAAGTAGAAAAACATATGGAAGATGGAACCATAAATGAGCATTTACTTCCTTTAGAAAACGCACTTTCTCATTTGCCGAAATACCATATTAGTGATAAAGTAGCAGAGAAAGTGAAAAATGGAGCGCTAATGCCGATACCGGAATATTTAATGAAGAGTAATGGTCCATTTGTTGCAGAAACAGAGGAAGGAATCGCTCTCGCAATCTATGACATACATCCAACAAAACCTAATATGATAAAACCGGTAAAGGTATTACGCAATGACCAAAATTTATAAAGTTTGACTCGAAGAAAAGGTGAGTTTCGTTGTGGAAGTAAAAATGCTTGATTTTCCTCTTCATAAAAATAATAATGAACTACCGCCCTTGGCAATGGCCCTTGGCTATTTTGATGGTGTCCATCTCGGGCATCAAAAAGTGATTCTAGCAGCTAAAGAATTCGCGCAAAATAATGGCTTAAAGTGTGCGGTGATGACATTTGATCCACACCCATCTGTTGTTTTGAAAAAGAACAATGGGGGTATTCAAAATATCACTCCTTTAAAGGATAAAATACAATTAATTAAAGAGCTTGGCATCGATTATCTGTTTATTGTTCATTTTACAGAGGACTTTGCTAGTCTTCATCCTCAGGAATTCGTTGATCAATATATCATAGGACTCAATGTAAAGCATGTTGTTGCGGGGTTTGACTATACATATGGTCGAATGGGAAAAGGCACGATGGAAACCTTGCCATTTCACTCCAGGGACAAGTTCACTTCCTCAGTAGTACCTAAGCTAACAAATGCTGATGGAGGAGAAAAGGTGAGCTCTACTTTGATTCGAAAGCTTCTTCAAGAGGGAAAAACAAAAGAACTCCATTCACTGCTCGGAAGGTACTATATATCAAAAGGCATTGTTGTACATGGTGATAAGCGTGGAAGAACCATCGGATTTCCTACCGCTAATGTTGAAATGGAAAATAATTTTATGGTTCCTCCTCTTGGCGTTTATGCGGTTAAAATGAGGCTTTCAGGTGGTAAATGGCAAAAAGGTGTTTGCAACATTGGGTACAAGCCAACTTTTAAAAAAGAAGCAGATCCGAAACCAACAGTCGAAATTCATGTATTTGACTTCGATGAAGAAATTTATGGTGAAAATGTTGAAGTGGAATGGCATGTGTATTTGCGCAAAGAACAAAAGTTTTCAGGAATTAATGAATTAATAGAACAAATTAATAAAGATAAACTTGCAGCTTACCATTATTTTGACGAAAATGGATGTTAAATAGTAAGAAATATGTAATATATGAAGGTTTTACTTGCATTTTAAAGAAAAACATTGTATTCTTAATATCGTATTGAAAAAGAACCTTTGCTTGGCAAGTCGAGTCACCGACGCTTGCTCGGTAACAGGCGATTGAATTTTTAGGAGGTGAATCTGGATGGCAATCACACAAGAACGTAAAAATCAAATTATCAATGAGTACAAAACTCATGAAGGCGATACTGGATCTGCAGAAGTACAAATCGCTGTCCTTACTGAATCAATCAATAATTTGAACGAGCACTTACGTACTCATAAGAAGGACCACCACTCTCGTCGCGGTCTTTTGAAAATGGTTGGTAAACGTCGTAATTTGTTAACTTACCTACGTAATAAAGACGTTCAACGTTATCGCGAGTTAATCACTAAGCTTGGTCTACGTCGATAATTTACAGAAGCGGGATTCTTCCCGCTTTTTTATTAGCTAAAAAAGTGGACAATACATACTTTAAGTCATAAAAATTGTGCATACTATTACTGAAAAATTATATGTTATAAGTCATCTAAGGCTTTTTAATATACATTTAGAGATTTGAGCGAAAATACATTTTTTCGCATCATCCTCCGAAGAGATTTAGGTAGAGAGGGGCAAAGAAGAAATATGGATCAAAAAAAACATCAATATTCCATCGACTGGGCTGGACGTAAGCTAACTGTTGAAATTGGCCAGCTGGCTAAGCAGGCTAATGGTGCAGTCATGGTCCATTATGGAGATACAGCAGTTTTGAGTACAGCTACGGCTTCAAAAGAACCAAAAAATGTTGATTTCTTTCCTTTAACAGTAAACTATGAAGAACGTTTATATGCTGTAGGAAAAATTCCTGGTGGATTTATTAAACGTGAAGGCCGTCCAAGTGAAAAGGCTATTTTGGCGAGCCGTTTAATTGATCGTCCAATACGTCCATTATTTGCTGATGGATTTCGTAATGATGTACAGGTTATAAGCATTGTTATGAGTGTGGAACAGGATTGTTCCACAGAAATGGCGGCAATGTTTGGATCATCACTAGCACTTAGTACATCTGATATTCCTTTTGAAGGACCGATTGCAGGTGTTATTGTAGGGCGTGTAAATGGTGAATTTGTTGTTAATCCAACTGTTGACCAAGCAGAAAAAAGTGATATTCATCTAACGGTTGCCGGGACAAAGGATGTCATAAATATGGTGGAAGCTGGGGCAAATGAGGTTCCAGAAGAAGTCATGCTTGAGGCTATTATGTTTGGACATGAGGAAATTAAACGATTAGTTGAATTCCAAGAAAGTATTGTTTCAGAAATTGGCAAAGAAAAATTGCAAATCAGTCTTTTTGAAATCAATAAGGAGCTTGAAGCAGAAGTTAGGACATTATGTGAGAGCGACATGATTAAGGCCATTCAAGTTCAAGAAAAACATGCACGTGAAGATGCTATAAAAGCTGTTAAAGACGGTGTTAATGCTAAATTTGCTGAACAAGAAACAACAGATGATAAGTTAAAACAAGTAA
Organism: Bacillota bacterium; assembly: GCA_030705955.1. Lineage (GTDB taxonomy): Bacteria > Bacillota > Bacilli > Bacillales > Cytobacillaceae > JAUZPL01. The sequence continues at coordinate 105,248 of JAUZPL010000001.1, forward strand.
AAATCATCTTGGACAAGATTGTAAAGGGTGAAGTTCGCCGTTTAATTACAGAGGATAAAGTTCGTCCAGATGGCCGTAAAGTAGATGAAATTCGACCATTGTCCTCACAAGTTGGTATTTTACCTAGAACACATGGATCTGGTTTATTTACACGTGGACAAACCCAAGCCTTAAGTGTTTGTACCCTTGGAGCAATGGGAGATGTGCAAATTCTTGACGGTCTAGGGATTGAAGAAGAAAAACGCTTTATGCATCATTATAATTTCCCTTCATTTAGTGTTGGGGAAACTGGGCCGTTGCGTGGACCTGGACGCCGCGAAATTGGGCATGGTGCCCTTGGCGAACGTGCATTAGAGCCTGTTATACCATCTGAAAAGGATTTTCCATATACTATTCGTCTTGTTTCCGAGGTTTTAGAATCCAATGGTTCAACTTCACAAGCAAGTATCTGTGGAAGTACACTTGCCATGATGGATGCTGGGGTTCCAATTAAGGCTCCAGTTGCTGGTATTGCTATGGGACTTGTAAAATCTGGAGAATTTTATACAGTTTTAACAGATATTCAAGGAATGGAAGACCATTTAGGTGATATGGATTTTAAAGTGGCTGGAACGGCTAAAGGTGTAACCGCACTTCAAATGGATATAAAAATAGAAGGATTATCAAGGGCAATTCTTGAGGAAGCCTTACAACAGGCTAAAAAAGGCCGGATGCAAATATTAGATTCAATGCTTTCTACTATTTCTTCACCAAGAGAAGAATTATCACGATATGCACCTAAGATTTTAACCATGGCTATAAATCCTGATAAGATTCGCGATGTTATTGGACCAAGTGGAAAGCAAATCAATAAGATTATTGAAGAAACTGGTGTTAAAATTGATATCGAGCAGGATGGTACAATCTTTATTGCATCTACTGACCAAGAAATGAATCAAAAAGCGAAGAAAATCATTGAAGATATTGTTCGTGAAGTAGAAGTTGGCCAGCTTTACATGGGTAAAGTAAAGCGCATCGAAAAATTTGGTGCATTTGTTGAAATTTTTGCTGGAAAAGATGGATTAGTCCATATTTCAGAACTTGCTGAAGAGCGTGTTGGAAAAGTAGAAGATGTACTATCCATTGGTGACGAAATTTTGGTTAAGGTGACAGAAATTGATAAACAAGGTCGCGTGAATCTTTCCCGCAAAGCTGTTTTAAAAGAACAACGTGAAAAAGCTGAATCAGAGAAATAATTAGAAACAATTCCCGCAATTGATAACCGGGATAGATTAGACGGTCAGGGGGAACCCTGACTTTTTCCATGTAGTAACGTTCTACCTTGTCCCTTTCCTTCATAATTTGTATAGAGATAAAAGGCGAGTACCCGTAGGTGCGTTCTCTCCTAGTTTTGGAAGGGGATAGAGGTATGAAAAAACTTGGAATTCTTATTCTTTTTTTATCGGCAGCTTTTCTTTCAGTCAATAATCCTTATGTAAACTCGTATGTTACCGCTTTAAAGAGCAGCACGGTACCTGCCGCTAGGGAGGCAAGTCCTCTGTATCAGGAAATTGTAAAAAATGCGCCGAAGTATGAGACTGAACCTTCTGATGCTAAAATTGACAAGATATGGAAAGCAATCCCTGGGTATAACGGGCTGCGGGTAGATATAGCGGCTTCTTATAAGAATATGAAAAAAGATGGTAAGTTCAGCGAGTCGAAGCTAATATATAAACAAATTAAGCCTAAAATACATTTAAATCAGTTACCTCCATCTCCTATTTATAAAGGCCATCCAGATAAACCGATGGTCAGTTTTATTATTAACGTGGCTTGGGGTAATGAGTATTTATCAGATATACTTGCTACTTTAAAAAAGCACCATATACATGCAAGCTTTTTTTTAGAAGGTAATTGGGTGAAAAAAAATCCAGATATGGCTAAAATGATTATAGATGCTGGACATGAAATTGGTAATCATTCCTTTTCACATCCAGATATGAGTAAAATCACTGCCGAACGTGCTAGATCAGAGATGATTAAGGCAAACGAAGTAATCGAAGCAACAACGGGTAAAAAGTGCAAATGGTTTGCACCGCCAAGTGGAAGCTATAGGGATGAAACAGTAAGGATTGCAAACAGTTTGAAAATGAAAACGGTCATGTGGACTGTCGATACCGTTGATTGGCAAAAACCAACACCTGAAACTTTGATTAACCGAGTCATGGGGAAGGTTGGAAACGGATCAATGATCCTTATGCATCCAACAGAGGCAACAGCTAAATCACTTGATCGTCTAATTACCCTCATTGAAAAAAAGAACTTAACGATTGGCACAGTATCAGATCTTATGAATGAAACTAGAATCATGAATAAAGACGAGAAATATTTACAATAAATTGGAAACAATAATAGTAACAAACTAAAAACCAGCAGCTATTGGTATGAACAGGAGGAGTTCGATTGATTACAAAATATACATGTCGAAATGGAGTAAGAATTGTTTTAGAACATATTCCTACTGTACGTTCTGTTGCCATTGGGGTGTGGATTGGTACCGGTTCAAGAGATGAAACCCCTGAAAATAATGGTATTTCACACTTTTTAGAACATATGTTTTTCAAGGGAACTACGACACGTTCTGCAAGAGAAATTGCTGAATCATTTGATAGTATTGGTGGCCAAGTCAATGCTTTTACCTCTAAAGAATATACTTGTTATTACGCAAAAGTCCTTGATACCCACTCGCAATATGCGTTAGATGTTTTAGCTGATATGTTCTTCAACTCTACATTTGTGGAGGAAGAATTAAATAAAGAAAGAAACGTAGTACTCGAAGAAATAAAAATGTACGATGATACACCGGATGATATTGTCCATGACCTATTAAGTAAGGCGATTTATGAAAATCATCCACTTGGATATCCAATTTTAGGAACAGAAGAAACATTAAACACGTTTACCGGAGAAAAACTGAAAAATTACATACAAGAAAGATATACTCCAGAGCATGTAGTCATTTCTATTGCAGGTAATGTTACGGATTCCTTCATTCAAGAGGTGGAGAAATATTTTGGCTCTTATGAGGGAGTTCGTGGAGAAGTTTTAGAAAATAAGCCTCTGTTCCATTCCAATCAAATTTCAAGAAAGAAGGAAACAGAACAAGCTCATTTATGTATCGGGTATGACGGGTTAAGTGTTGGCCATGATGATATTTATAGCTTAATTTTGCTAAATAATATTCTTGGCGGAAGCATGAGCAGCCGTTTGTTCCAAGAGGTAAGAGAGCAAAGAGGATTAGCTTATTCTGTGTTTTCTTATCATTCCTCTTATCAGGATAGTGGAGTGGTAACTATTTATGGCGGAACTGGGGCTAAGCAGCTTGATGTTCTTTTTGAAACAATCCAGGAAACACTTGGTAAGCTGAAGGCTGATGGAATTACCGAAAAAGAATTAAAAAATAGCAAGGAACAGCTTAAAGGAAGTCTCATGTTGAGTCTAGAAAGCACCAATAGCCGGATGAGCCGGAATGGTAAAAACGAGCTCCTATTAAAGAGACATCGTTCCCTTGACGAAATCATTGAACAAATTGATCAAGTTTCACAACAAGGGGTAAATAATATGGCTAATTTTGTTTTTACTGATCAATATTCAGTTTCCCTAGTAAGCCCTGACGGAGAATTTCCGCAAAATCTTAAATAACTAAATAATACTATCAACTCGGAGTCCTTATTATAAAGGACTCTTTTTGTTGTGTAATATTTTTTACCAACCAGAGTTTTCCGTATCTCTCTTCCTTATTATTAGTCTAATTTCCATCCTTGCTCGATAAACTAGTACAAAGGACGAGAAGGAGGATCTTTCATGAGGTTAAGTGAATTAAGTGGGAAAGAAATTGTGGATGTAAAAAGAGCGGAAAGACTTGGTGTCCTGGGGCAGACGGATCTTGAAATAAACGAAGGAACTGGGCAAATTCAGGCTCTTCTCATTCCTTCATTAAAATGGTTTGGATTCCGAAAGAATGGAGAAGAGGTTAGAGTACCTTGGCAGCATATAAAAAAGATTGGTACAGATATGATTATCATTGATGTTCCAGATCAAGATGCAGAATAAGTGGGTATTTTCACACTTAGTTTAAAAGACAAATTTTACGATTTTATTGCCTAAGCATCCATTGCTTAGGCTTTTTTTTATGGACATAGAGTGGAAAACTCACCGATTCCCCCTTTTCTACATAAGATGTTGAAGTGATATAAAGATATACATTTTATTAGTATTTTCTTTTAAAAGAAGGTGAAAGTTTTCATGCTGACAGGGATGCAGATTGCTGTGATTGGCGGAGACGCAAGACAGCTGGAAATTATTCGAAAGCTGACAGAGTTAGATGCAAGACTATCGCTAATTGGTTTCGAACAGCTTGATCATGCCTTTACAGGTGCAGTAAAGGAAAAGATGGATGAGGTCGATTTTTCTAATATGGATGCAATGATATTACCAGTAGCCGGAACAAATTTAGAAGGGCAGGTTGAAACGATTTTTTCTGATGAAAAAGTATTCCTAACTGAAGAAATCCTTTCAAAAACCCCAGAACATTGCACCATTTTTTCTGGAATATCGAACGCCTATCTAAATGGTATAACCAAGCAGACTAAAAAAAATCTTGTTCAGCTATTTGCAAGGGATGATGTAGCAATCTACAATTCGATTCCAACGGTTGAAGGAACCATTATGATGGCTATTCAGCATACTGATTTTACAATCCATGGTTCAAATGTTGCGATATTAGGGTTAGGCAGATGTGGAATGAGTTTAGCAAGAGCTTTTCATACTTTAGGTGCAAAAGTGAAGGTAGGGGCAAGAAAAACGGAACATCTTGCAAGAATTACAGAAATGGGTGTAACTCCATTTTATTTAAATGACCTGCAAAAAGAGGTAGGGGACACAGATATTTTAATTAATACGATTCCATATTTAATTGTAAATGCTGAAGTTATTTCAAAAATGCCGGTGCAAACACTTATTATAGACATTGCTTCTAAGCCGGGTGGAACAGATTTCCGTTATGCAGAAAAACGAGGAATTAAAGCTTTGCTTGCACCAAGTTTGCCCGGGATTGTTGCTCCTAAAACAGCTGGTCAAATTTTGGCAGATGTACTTTCCCAATTACTCCATGAATTATATGCAAAGCGAAAGGAGAAAGAATAATGAGTTTACAAGGCTGCAAAATTGGCTTTGGTTTAACGGGTTCTCATTGTACGTACGATTCGGTATTTCCTGAAATAGAGAAACTAGTTCAAGCGGGGGCAAATGTTATACCTGTTGTTACCTTTACAGTAAAAAATACAGAAACTAGATTTGGAAAAGGGGAGGACTGGATCGAGAGGATTGAAAACTTAACAGGCAATAAAGTGATTGATTCTATTGTGAAAGCAGAACCACTAGGGCCAAAGATTCCTTTAGACTGCATGGTCATCGCTCCACTTACAGGAAACACTATGAGCAAATTTGCGAATGCAATGACAGATTCTCCAGTTTTAATGGCCGCAAAAGCCACTATAAGAAATGGAAAACCTGTTGTTTTAGGTATTTCAACCAATGATGCCCTTGGGCTTAATGGTGTAAATTTAATGAGATTAATGGCAACAAAAAATATTTATTTTATTCCATTTGGTCAGGATGACCCTGTTAAAAAACCGAATTCAATGGTAGCAAGAATGACAAAGCTTTCGGAAACAATTGAAAGTGCTATGGCTGGAAAACAACTGCAACCAGTTATTGTAGAAAGATATCTTGATGGTAATTAAATTTTACCCCAGAAAGTCCAATGCAAAAGGTTATTTCTTTTTGAGGAATGTGTTAAAATAAATTATCACTTTATTTCGTCAGTGGGTGAAATTGCCCACTGATGTAGCTGTGTCTATCAAAGCTATATGGAAATATTAAAAACTGTATTTCAATATCAGTGTTTTTTTAATAGATTCCAGTTCCTTTTAATAACCTTTGATAACCAAATAATCAAAAAGCATATGGAAGGGGTACTTGAAATGAACCAAGCTGGATTACATGTTGCTGTCGTAGGAGCAACAGGTGCTGTAGGTCAACAAATGATCCAAACATTAGTGAATAGGAGATTTCCTTATAATAAATTAACTTTATTATCTTCCTCACGTTCCGCAGGGAAAAAAATTGTTGTTGATGGGAAAGAATACACTGTTGAAGAAGCGAAGCCTGAAAGTTTTGAAGGTGTAGATATTGCTCTATTCAGTGCAGGTGGAAGTGTTTCGAAAGAACTTGCACCTGAAGCTGCGAAGCGCGGTGCCATCGTCGTGGACAACACTAGTGCATTTCGAATGGAGCAAGGTATTCCGTTGGTTGTACCCGAGGTTAATGAAAATGATTTATTCAAACAAAATGGGATTATTGCAAACCCAAATTGTTCAACCATCCAAATGGTTGTTGCATTAGAACCAATTCGTCAAAAGTATGGTTTGAAAAAGGTAATTGTATCAACCTACCAAGCTGTTTCTGGTGCTGGTGCAGCGGCAATTGAGGAATTAAAGGATCAGGCAAAAGCAATTATTAATGAGGAAGAATTTCAACCATCAATTCTTCCAGTAAAAAGTGATAAAAAACATTATCAAATTGCTTTTAATGCTATCCCACAAATTGATAAATTTCAAGAAAATGGTTTTACATTTGAAGAAATGAAAATGATTAATGAAACAAAAAAAATTATGCACATGCCTGAACTTCCGGTGGCTGCAACCTGCGTTCGTATTCCTGTTGCAGTTGGACATTCAGAATCCGTTTATTTTGAAATTGACACGGATGGAGTTGTAGCTAGCGATATCAAAGCATTGTTACAAAATGCTCCTGGCGTCATTTTACAAGATGATCCAGAAAGCCAGCTTTACCCAATGCCAGCAGATTGCGTTGGGAAAAATGATACGTTTGTGGGTCGAATTCGAAAAGATCTTGACCAAGAACGTGGATTCCATATGTGGGTGGTTTCTGATAATCTTCTAAAGGGTGCTGCATGGAATTCTGTGCAAATAGCTGAAAGCTTACTAAGATTAGGGATTGTAAAGAAAGGCGAATAGTAGTAAAGGCAGGTATGATTGTCACATGAAAATTATTGTTCAGAAGTTTGGCGGAACCTCCGTCAAGGATGAGAAAAGTAGAAAACATGCTCAGAAACATATTGAAAAAGCACTATCTGATGGCTATAAGGTTGTTGTAGTTGTTTCAGCGATGGGAAGAAAAGGGGATCCTTATGCAACAGACACCCTTCTATCTTTAATTGGAGGCAATGTCAGCAAAATCTCCAAAAGAGAGCATGACTCTTTACTAGCATGCGGTGAAATTATTTCTAGTATTGTTTTTACAAAAATGCTCTTAGAAAATGGAATTAATGCTGTAAGCTTAACAGGTGCTCAAGCAGGATTTCGAACAAATAATGACCATACTAACGCAAAGATCATTGAAATGAAGTGTGATAGACTCTTACGCGAATTGGAAAATGTGGATGTGGTTGTGGTTGCTGGTTTCCAAGGTGCTGCTAAAAATGGAGATGTTACCACAATTGGCCGGGGTGGAAGTGATACATCTGCTGCTGCTTTAGGTGCTGCATTAAATGCGGAATGGATTGATATTTTTACAGATGTAGAAGGCATTATGACCGCAGACCCCCGAATAGCTGAAAATGCAAGGCCACTCTCTGTTGTAACCTATACAGAGGTATGCAATATGGCTTACCAAGGAGCTAAAGTCATTCATCCGCGTGCAGTAGAAATTGCCATGCAGGCAAAGGTACCTATTCGGATTCGTTCCACCTATTCAGATAATCTTGGTACACTTGTAACTACTTTAAATAGAGAAAATCGTGGCAGTGATATTAAAGAACGCCTAGTAACAGGGATTGCCCATGTTTCAAATGTAACGCAAATTAAGGTATTTGCTAAAAAAGAACAATATAATTTGCAAGCAGAAGTCTTTAAAACAATGGCGAATGAAAAGATCAGTGTTGATTTTATCAATATTTCACCCAATGGGGTTGTTTATACTGTTTCAGAGGAAATGGCAGATCATGCTGTAAAGGTATTAAATGAGCTAGGGCATGAGCCTGTTGTTGAAAGAAAATGTGCTAAAGTTTCGGTGGTTGGTGCTGGTATAGCTGGTGTTCCTGGTGTAACATCAAAAATTGTAACTGCTCTTTCGGAGCAAGGCATCCGAATTCTACAGTCCGCAGATAGCCATACAACCATTTGGGTACTCGTTAAGCAGGAGGATTTAGTAAAATCAGTAAATGCCTTACATGATGCTTTCCAATTGGAAGAAGAAATTCAGGAGTATCAACACACTGATTTTATTTAAACACGAGAATTAACTTTTTGAAGACATAGAAAGGAGTCTCGATAATGGCTTATTTTGGACGTGTTGCAACGGCAATGGTAACCCCTTTTGATAATAGGGGGCATATTGACTTTGCCAAAACAACAAAGCTAGTGAACTATTTAATTGAAAATGGAACTGATTCTCTTGTGGTATCAGGTACAACAGGTGAATCTCCAACATTGTCTAAAGAAGAAAAATTAGCGTTGTTTGAGCATGTAGTCAAGGTTGTAAATAAAAGGGTTCCTGTCATTGCTGGAACAGGCAGCAATAACACCTATGCTTCCGTTGAATTAACGAAGAAGGCTTGTGAGCTTGGTGTTGATGCCATTATGGCAGTTGGTCCATACTACAATAAACCTAATCAAGAGGGATTATATCAACACTTTAAAGCTATAGCTGAATCTACACCCCTTCCTGTTATGGTGTACAACATTCCAGGGAGATCTGTTGTAAATATTCTACCGGATACGATTATTAGACTTTCTAAAATTCCGAATATTGTTGCTGTAAAAGAAGCTAGTGGTGATTTAAATGGTATGACCAAAATTATTGCCAATACTGCTAATGATTTTGAATTATATAGTGGTGATGATAGCCTGACCATACCTGTTCTCTCCATTGGTGGAACTGGAATTATTTCTGTTTCTTCACATGTAATTGGCCCTGAAATGCAGGATATGGTTCAAACCTTTTTAAATGGGGATATTGAAAAAGCAGCTAAGAAACATCAGGAGCTTTTACCAATTATTCAAGCATTATTTGCTGCTCCAAGCCCGACTCCAGTAAAAACGGTTCTCCAGTTAAAAGGCTTAGATGTGGGATCAGTTAGATTACCACTAGTTCCTTTAACTGAACAAGAACGAAACACCCTCATTAAAATATTTAATTGTACGGAAAAACCAGTCGAATAATTCGATTGGTTTTTTTGTGAACTCCACATTTTTGCCATTTTCACTAATGTTGTTGTTGCTTTTCTTAGGTATTAACTAAATTTGGTTGTAATGAATTTCTAATTTCAAGTATAATAATCGTAACTGATCATAGGTCGGCAAACAACAGCATAGGAGGTAATTCGGAAATTGAGAAAGAGAAAGAATCAATCCATCAAGCTAATGGCTTTAGGTGGTGTAGGGGAAAATGGGAAAAATATGTATCTTGTCGAGGTGGACAAGGATATTTTTATAATCGACGCGGGACTAATGTTTCCAGAAAATGAAATGCTTGGCATTGATATTGTCATTCCTGACATTTCTTATTTAACAGAAAATAAGGAAAGAGTTAAGGCCGTTTTTCTTACTCATGGGCATGAAGACCATATTGGTGCACTATCCTATATTTTGCGTCAAATGGATATTCCAGTTTATGGGACACGTTTAACACTTGCACTTGCAAAAGCAATGCTAAAGGATCAAGAATTTAATGAGCCATGCCAATTAATTGAAATTAACTCTAATTCTATCATTGAGTTGGATACGGTCGATGTCAGCTTCTTTAAAACCAATCATAGTATTCCGGATTCAGTAGGTATTTGTATAGACACCTCAGAAGGATCGATTGTTTATACTGGGGATTTTAAATTTGACCAAGCTGCAACACCATTATACAAACCTGAGATTGGAAAGATGGCAAATATAGGAGAAAGAGGAGTGCTCTGTCTTCTTTCAGATAGTACAGAAGCCGAAAGGCCTGGATACACGACTTCAGAGGCAATCGTAGCGAAAGAAATGTCGAATGCATTTTACAATTCGCATGGGCGGATTATAGCAGCTTGTTTTGCATCTGATATTAACCGGATTCAACATATATTTGATGCAGCTAAAGAAAATGGAAGAAAAGTAGCTGTCGTTGGAAAAAGCTTAGAAAAAATTTATCATATTGCCCTAGATCTTGGTTATTTAGAAGTAGAAGATGACTTAATTATCCCTATTTCTGAAATTAAAGAGTATCAGGAGCAGGAGATTGCTGTTCTTATGACTGGCTCACAGGGTGAACCGATTGAAGCTTTGCAAAAAATGGCAAAACAATTGCATAGGCAAGTCAATATTCAACCAGGTGACACTGTATTAATTGCAGGTTCACCATTACGAGGCAGTGAATTACTTCTATCTAAAACGGTAGATATGCTTTTCCGCGCAGGAGCAGAGGTTATTTTAGGAAAACGAACGACACATGTTTCAGCCCATGGTAGTCAAGAAGAATTAAAATTTATGATTAATTTAATGAAACCTACATTTTTCATACCTGTTCATGGCGAATATCGAATGCTAAAGGCCCATAGTATGGTTGCGCAGGAATGTGGTTTATCATTAGAGCAAATCTATATACCTGACCGTGGTGAAATAATTGAGATTAAAGAAGATAAATTAAATTCATCAGGCAAAGTTCCATCAGGAAATATTTTGATTGATGGTATCGGCGTTGGAGATGTTGGAAATATCGTATTACGCGATCGAAAGCTTCTTTCTCAGGATGGAATTTTAATTGTTGTTGTCACGTTAACAAAGCAAGATAAAAAAATAATATCTGGTCCAGAAATTATTTCTAGAGGATTTGTTTATGTTCGTGAGTCAGAAAAATTAATGGATGATTCAACGAAATTAGTTCGTGACATCGTTGAAAGAAATACATTAAAAGAATCCTTTGATTGGTCAAGTTTAAAACAGGATATTCGTGATGAATTAAATCGATATTTATATGAAAAAACAAAAAGAAGACCAATGATTCTTCCGATTATTATGGAAGTATAATAAAACACCTTTCCATGTTGCACTTATACTTTTCTTTCCGCTACAGACAGAGTACAAAAGGTACTCTGTCTTTTTTCTTCTTATTTTCTTTAGGCATGAAATCGCATTACTGGCAAATACTAAAAATATCATGCCTGAAGGGAGCGTATTAGAATGGAGAAAGATTTATTTCCAAATAAATTAATAAATGATGAGGAACCAGAACCACAGAAGGAAGAAAAGCCCGCCTCATCCTTAATGGAAAAAATTCAGCAGCTTGGTCAAACAAATGTCCCGCAGCTTTCATCCGATTCCAATATTCATTGTTTAACAATAATTGGACAAATAGAAGGTCATTTGGCCCTTCCACCGCAAAATAAAACAACCAAATATGAACATTTGATCCCACAGCTCGTTGCGATAGAACAAAATCCGAAAATTGAAGGTGTACTTGTTATACTTAATACAGTTGGCGGTGATGTAGAAGCTGGACTAGCCATTTCAGAAATGCTTGCTACCTTATCGAAACCAACAGTCTCCATTGTGTTGGGCGGAGGTCATTCAATTGGTGTTCCAATTGCTGTATCAACGGACTATTCGTTTATTACCGAAACAGCAACCATGACTATTCATCCTATTCGTTTAACAGGTCTTGTCATTGGTGTACCACAAACCTTTGAATATTTAGATAAGATGCAGGAGAGGGTAGTCAAATTTGTAACAAAACATTCCCATATTGAAGAAGATATCTTTAAAGAATTAATGTTTGCAAAGGGTAATCTTACAAGAGATATTGGAACGAACGTTGTGGGGGTAGATGCTGTTAAAAATGGATTAATTGATGAGGTTGGCGGGGTAGGACGTGCGATGGAAAAATTAAATGAATTAATTGAGTTGAGAAGGAAGCAAAGTGAGGGGCTTATTCAATGATTCTTTACACAATGATGCCCCAAGAGCTAATTTTTCCAGATAATATGGAAGCATATAAAAAACAGCAAACCATTTTGTATCAAGGTGTTCCACTTTTAGTGGAAACATCAAATGAAGAATCAATACAGATTGTACGGGTTCTTAGCACAGACCCTCAGCATTTTTTGGATGAGCGCTTCACACCTGGAACAAAAATTTCTTTTTTTAATCAGGAGACTTTGTCATCGTTCTAGTAATTTGTTATGGTATAATAAGGACAAACAGACAAGAGCAGCCATCTTAGGCTGCTTTCTTCCTTTTTGAACTATTAACTATACTCTTTAGGTGATATAAATGGCAAAGAAAAAGCGCAGGCGAGCAAAAAAAAGAGATATTCAATTAAAAAAAACAGTTCAATATGAACTTACAGCACTTGCTCTATTAAGTTTATCTGTTATTTCAATGGCTAAGTTAGGAGCAGTAGGAAAGGCAACCGTACTATTTTTTCGATTTTGGATGGGAGAATGGTATATTCTAAGCCTAATTGGGCTGGTAATCTTAAGTGTCTATTTGATGTGGAAACGATCTATTCCATTTTTATTGCATCCAAAATTAATAGGAACTTATTTTATTGTTTCCTCTATTCTACTTCTCAGTCACGTAACACTCTTTCATCTCCTTTTAAGCGGAGGTAAATTTAAAGACCCAAGCGTTATAAAGAATACTTGGGAAATGTATGTGATGGAGATAAAGGGACAAACAACGACAAGTGATTTAGGTGGAGGAATGATTGGGGCCGTCCTTTTTGCTCTGTTTTATTATCTTTTTTCTGAAACAGGGACGAAAATCATTGCCTTTGTTTTTATTTTAATTGGAAGTATTTTAATTACAGGAAGATCATTAGGTGATTTCATAGGAAAATTTTTCATAACTGTTTTTGGATTCTCAAAAGATCAATGGGGTGCCTTTAAGTCTGATATGTCGGATTGGAAACGAAAACAGCAGAAAAATAGGGAAGAAAAAATTACTGAACAACAACAAGAGGAAAATCGAACATCTGAGGTTACTTTGCAAGTTCCACTTATAAATAACCATCAGGAAAGAACAGTGCCCGAACCTATTATTTCAAATTTTGCAGATAAAGCATTTACGGAGGAATTGCCGGCAGTCGTTCAAATAGAAGAAGATGAGAGTGTAATAGTAGAAGAGGACGATCACACTCCACCTATTTCTTTTACTGAAGTTGAGAACGTAGCATATGAACTTCCACCAATAAAGCTTTTAAAACTTCCTAAAAAAACAGATCAAAGCGGAGAATATGAGCTGATTCACGCAAATGCTGCAAAGCTAGAAAGAACCTTTCAAAGCTTTGGAGTAAAGGCAAGGGTCACTCAAGTTCATCTAGGACCAGCTGTTACAAAATATGAGGTACATCCGGACGTAGGTGTAAAAGTAAGTAAAATTGTTAGTTTAAGTGATGATTTAGCATTGGCACTTGCTGCAAGAGATATTCGCATGGAGGCCCCAATTCCTGGAAAATCAGCAATAGGAATTGAGGTTCCAAATTCCGAAGTGGCAATGGTTTCACTAAGAGAAGTATTGGAGGCAACGCAAAATGAAAGACCCGATGCCAAGCTCCTTATTGGCCTTGGCAGGGATATTACAGGAGAAGCAGTCCTAGCAGAATTAAACAAAATGCCCCATTTACTTGTGGCAGGTGCAACCGGTAGCGGTAAGAGTGTATGCATTAATGGGATTATTACAAGTATCTTAATGAGGGCAAAGCCACATGAAGTAAAATTAATGATGATTGATCCGAAAATGGTTGAATTAAATGTATATAATGGAGTTCCTCACTTGCTTGCACCTGTTGTAACAGATGCTAAAAAAGCGTCGCAAGCATTAAAAAAGGTTGTAAGTGAAATGGAACGAAGATATGAATTGTTTTCATATACTGGGACTCGAAATATTGAAGGATATAATGATCACATAAAAAGACATAATGCAGAGGAAAATGATAAACAGCCTCTCTTGCCTTTTATTGTAGTGATTGTAGATGAGTTAGCAGATTTAATGATGGTTGCCTCGTCAGATGTGGAAGATTCCATAACAAGGCTAGCACAAATGGCTCGGGCAGCAGGAATACATTTAATTATTGCCACTCAGAGGCCATCTGTAGACGTTATTACGGGAGTTATTAAAGCAAATATTCCATCCCGTATTGCCTTCGCCGTCTCAAGCTCGACTGATTCAAGAACCATTCTTGATATGGGAGGAGCAGAGAAATTATTGGGAAGAGGAGATATGCTTTTTTTACCAGTAGGAGAATCAAAGCCAATACGGATTCAAGGTGCGTTTTTATCTGATGAAGAGGTGGAGGAAATTGTTGATTTCGTGATTGGACAGCAAAAGGCACAGTACCAGGCTGAAATGATTCCTGATGAGATTGTTGAGGTAAAAGGTGCAGTTGAGGATGAATTATATGGCGAAGCGGTAGATCTTATCATCGAAATGCAAACTGCTTCAGTATCCATGCTGCAGCGCCGTTTCCGAATTGGATATACAAGAGCAGCGCGCTTAATTGATGAAATGGAAGCAAGAGGTGTGGTTGGTGCTTATGAAGGCAGCAAGCCGCGTACAGTTCTTATAACAAAGCCTAAAGAAGAAGCAAGTTCATAAAGTTTACTATTGTACTTTTTTAGAAAAGGATAGTAAGGAAGGCCTATTTAACATATAATAAACCAAGCCGAAATCTAGGCTTGGTTTTTACTTTTACCAAATGATAAAAGTGCTATACTATTGAAAACGCTTTACAATTAATGTAGTACAAACCAAATATTGAAAAAAACACCTTCCATATTTTGATATATCCTATCAAAATCCTTATCTTTTAACTGTTTTTTACAAAAAATTCCCCACAGTACTTTTTTTAAAAATGACGAATTTCTATTTATTTATCGCCAAAAAAGTGTTATAGTATTTTCGATTAGTAGGAATGATTATACATCAGATGTCTGATGTCTTAGGAAAAAAGGCTGGAGGAACCTGCATGTCAATTAAGTCAGATAACCGACATCTCTACTTACAGGTAATCGATCGGTTAAAGCAAGATATTGAAGATGGAGTGTATAAAGAAAAAGAAAAATTACCTTCTGAATTTGATCTTGCTAAACATCTGGGTGTAAGCAGGGCAACACTTCGAGAAGCACTACGCATTCTGGAAGAGGAGAACGTCATAATTCGCCGCCATGGTGTCGGGACATTCGTTAATGCCAAGCCACTGTTTACATCAGGGATTGAAAACCTTAACAGTGTAACAAATATGATTAAACAGGCTGGCATGAAGCCGGGGACTATTTTTCTAAGCTCAACGACACAAGGGCCTACCGAAGAAGATATTCGCCGTTTCACATGTTCTCATAATGAGGATATTGTCGTGATTGAAAGGGTTAGAACCGCAAATGGGGAGCCGGTTGTCTACTGTATTGACAAAGTCCCTGAACATATAATGCCGAAAACATTCTCACATGATGAAGAGTCATTCTTCAATATCTTAGAAGAAGAATCAAACCGGAGAATTACATACGCGGTTGCACAAATAGAACCCCTTGGATACCACGAGAAGATTTCCCCAATATTGGAATGTGAGCCAGAAACTGCATTGTTGGTTTTAAAGCAAATGCATTTTGATGAAACGGATGAACCAATTCTTTTTTCGGTAAACTATTTTAAGGCAGATAAGTTTAGTTTCCAGGTACTGCGGAAAAGAGTTTAACTTTTAAAGCTGTTTGGAAATAATCGGTTCTGCCGGTCTATTTGATTTCTACTAAATCAAACAATAACTTAAGGGGGTACAAATACCTTGAAAAAGCGTAAATTAGGATTGGCGCTATCATTAGTACTTGCAGCAGGTACATTACTTGGTGCTTGTGGAAAAACAACTGATAACAACAATGCAACTAACAAAGGTACAAAAAATGCAAAACCATCATTTACAGTTGGTATGGTTACAGATGTTGGCGGTATCGATGACAAATCCTTTAACCAATCTGCTTGGAAAGGTCTTCAAGAGTTTGGTGCGGATAACAACATGCAAAAAGGTACTAAAGGATTTGATTACCTTCAATCCCAATCCGATGCTGACTATTCAACCAACTTAAATACCCTTTCTCGTCAGGGCTTTAGTTTAGTATATGGTATTGGATTTATGATGCAGCAAGCTGTAGATGATATTGCAAAACAACAAACAAAAACTAAATTTGCAATCATTGACGCAGAGGTTAAAGAACCAAACGTAGCAAGCGTTCTATTTAAAGAGAACGAAGGTTCATTCCTAGCAGGTGTTGTTGCTGGTATGGTAACAAAAACAAATAAAATTGGATTTATCGGTGGTATGGAAAGTGCTGTAATTGAGCGCTTTGAAGCTGGATTCCGTGCTGGTGTTCAAGCTGCTAATCCTAAAGCAACTGTTGATGTTCAATATGCTGCAAGCTTTACAAGTGCTGAAAAAGGGCAAGCGATCGCTTCTAAAATGTATTCATCTGGTGAGGATGTAATTTTTGCTGCTGCTGGTGGAACTGGTACTGGAATGTTTAAAGAAGCTCGTGATCGTAAGGCAAAAGATCCTTCAAAAGACTTCTGGACAATCGGGGTTGACTCTGACCAAACTGCTGAAGGTGTTGTAACAGCTGGCGGTAAGCAAGTAAACGTTGTTTTGACTTCTTCAATGAAACGTGTTGATAATGCTGTAAAAGACATTTCAACAAAAGCTATGAAAGGTAACTTCCCTGGCGGTCAAACAACTACTTATGGATTAGCAGAAGATGGCGTAGGCTTAGCTCCACTTAATGATGGAATGCCTAACAAAGATGCTATTCAAAAAGCTGTAAGTGATTGGCAGGATAAAATTAAGTCTGGTTCTGTAAAAGTTCCTGCAACTCGTGCAGAATTAAAAACTTTCTCAGCTAAATAATTAATATAGTTAATGAGGAATAAGTGGGCTTATTTCCTGCCCACTTATTCCTTCTTTAGATAAAAACCTAAATGAAAAGCAGAAGTTCATTCTACTTTTCACTTAAGTTTTTAGTGGGGAGGAATTCCCTGTTTTTTTAAAACATCAAAGGTCTGACCTCTTACTACTAATGATCACTTCTTTTACCTTATTACAAGGAGCGAGAAAAAATGGAATATGTAATTGAGATGCTCAACATTCGTAAAGAATTTAATGGATTCGTTGCGAATGATAACATTACCCTTCAAGTGAAAAAAGGGGAAATTCATGCATTGCTCGGTGAAAACGGAGCAGGGAAATCAACATTGATGAATGTTCTTTTTGGACTGTATCAACCAGAACAAGGGGAAATTCGGGTTAAAGAGAAGCCGGTTAAAATTTCAAACCCTAATATTGCAAATGACCTCGGAATAGGGATGGTTCACCAGCACTTTATGCTTGTAGACGTTTTTACCGTTACCGAAAATATTATTTTAGGTAAAGAAATCACATCGGCTGGTAGAATTGATTTGAAGAAAGCAGAACGTGAAGTACGTGAAATTTCTGAACGTTATGGCTTAGCGGTTGATCCAAAGGCTAAAATTTCTGATATATCTGTTGGTATGCAGCAACGTGTTGAAATTTTAAAGACTCTCTATCGTGGAGCGGAAATTTTAATTTTTGACGAGCCTACTGCTGTTCTTACACCACAGGAAATAAAAGAATTAATTCAAATTATGAAAACGCTTATAAAAGAAGGCAAGTCCATTATCCTTATTACGCACAAATTGAAAGAAATTATGGAAGTTGCTGATCGTTGTACTGTTATTCGAAAAGGTCAGGGAATTGGAACGGTAAACGTAAGTGAAACCAACCAAAATGAACTTGCGAGTTTAATGGTAGGTCGTCAAGTGGTTTTTAAAACTGAAAAGATTCCAAGTAATCCTAAAGAAGAGGTTCTTAAGATTGAGAATTTAGTTGTAAAAGATTCTCGTGGTATTACGGCAGTTAACGGACTTGATTTAACCGTAAGAGCCGGGGAAATTGTTGGAATTGCTGGGGTAGATGGAAATGGGCAATCAGAGTTTATCGAGGCTATCACTGGTTTGAGAAAATCAGAGCATGGGAGTGTAAAGGTCCGTGGTAAAGAACTGTTGGGTCTAAATCCAAGAAAGATTAATGAATCTGGTGTAGGCCATATTCCGCAGGATCGACACAAACATGGATTGGTGCTAAATTATCCAATTGGCGAAAATATGGTTTTACAAACATACTATAAGAAGCCTTTGTCGAAAAATGGTATTTTAAATTTTAAAGAGATTTACAATAAGGCAAGGAAATTAATTTCTGAGTTTGACGTACGTACACCAAGTGAATTTACTCTTGCTCGTGCTCTTTCAGGAGGAAATCAGCAAAAAGCGATTATTGGTCGTGAAGTGGACAGAAATCCTGATTTACTAATTGCTGCACAACCAACACGTGGTCTGGATGTAGGTGCTATTGAGTTTATTCACAAACGCCTAATTGAACAACGAGATAATGGTAAGGCAGTTTTACTAGTTTCTTTTGAACTAGATGAAATTATGAATGTCAGTGATCGAATCGCTGTTATTTTTGAAGGAAGAATCGTGGCAGTTGTCGATCCTAAAGATACGACTGAACAAGAACTTGGTTTATTAATGGCTGGATCAAGTAGGAAGGAAGCGGGGGAAAGTACTCATGTCTAAACGCTTGCGAAATATTTTAGTACCCATTATCGCAATATTATTGGGTATTATCGTAGGAACAATTATTATGGTTGCAAGTGGCTATGATGCAGTGGCTGCGTACACAGCATTATGGAATGGAGCATTTGGAAATATTTATTATACTGGGGAAGTAGTTAGACAGGTTACCCCGTACATTTTAGCAGGTTTAGCTGTTGCATTTGCTTTCCGAGTTGGACTCTTCAATATCGGTGTAGAAGGTCAATTTATGGTCGGCTGGCTGGCATCTGTTTGGGTAGGTCTAGCATTTCACCTTCCAAAGTTTATTCATTTGCCGCTTGCTATTTTAGCTTCGATTATTGCAGGAGCACTCTGGGCATTTATTCCGGGTTTATTGAAAGCTCGCTTTCGTATCCATGAGGTAATTGTCACGATTATGATGAACTATGTTGCATTATATGTTACAAACTACATTATTCAACATGTCATTACTAATAATGCAGATAGAACACCAAGTATTCCAGATAGTGCATCCCTCCGTTCACCTTGGCTTGCTAGTATTACAGACTTTTCCCGTTTGCACTGGGGTATTGTATTAGCTATTATATGTTGCTTTATTATGTGGTTCTTATTGGAAAAGACTACAAGAGGGTTTGAATTGCGAGCTGTTGGTTTTAACCAGCATGCCGCTCACTATGCAGGAATGAGTGTTAATAAGAATATTATACTGTCTATGGTTATTTCTGGGGCATTTGCGGGTTTGGCAGGTGCAATGGAAGGGTTAGGTACCTTTGGTTATGTTGCAACGAAAGCAGCTTTCACGGGAGTAGGTTTTAACGGCATAGCTGTAGCCTTACTTGGTGCAAACACAGCACTCGGGGTATTCTTTGCTGCATTATTGTTTGGTGCATTAGAGGTTGGTGCACTCAATATGCCTTTGGCTGCAGGAGTACCAAACGAACTAGTAGACATTATTATTGCATTGATCGTTTTCTTTGTTGCATCAAGTTATCTCATTCGCTGGTTTATTGAACGCATCAGTAAAAAGGGGGTGAAGTAAGTGAGTTTTATGGAAGTTTTAATGATTATTATTCCATCAACATTGTTATGGGCAGCTCCACTTGTTTTCACTGCTTTAGGGGGAGTTTTCTCCGAAAGATCTGGTGTTGTAAATATTGGTTTAGAGGGACTAATGTGGATTGGAGCCTTTAGTTCAATTGTTTTCAATCTTACATTCGTTCATGTATTTGGAAACTGGACTCCTTGGATCTCCTTACTTGCGGCCATGGTTGCAGGTGGATTATTCGCTATTCTCCATGCAGTTGCTTCCATTACATTCCGTGCTGACCATACAGTTTCCGGTGTAGCCATTAATCTATTAGCATCAGGAATTACCTTATTCCTTGTAAAGTATATATATGGTAAAGGTGAAACGGATATTATTCAAAAAGGATTTAGTAAAATTGATATACCCGTTCTGAAGGACATTCCGGTCATCGGTAAATTGTTCTTTCAAGATACGTATTGGACATCTTACCTTGCAATAGTAGTTGCTTTTATTGCTTGGTATATTATTTATAAAACTCCATTTGGCTTACGACTTCGCTCATGTGGTGAGCATCCAATGGCAGCTGATACAATGGGAATTAACGTTACAAAAATGCGCTATTTAGGTGTTATCATTTCCGGAATGCTTGGTGGAATTGGTGGTGGGGTATACGCTGAAGCCATTTCATCCAACTTTAGCCATGCTACGATTAGCGGCCAAGGCTTTATGGCACTTGCAGCCATGATATTCGGCAAATGGCATCCACTAGGAGCAATGGGTGCAGCTATATTCTTTGGATTTGCACAAAGTATTAGTATTATTGGCTCCAGCTTACCACTTTTAAAGAATATACCAGATGTATATCTCTTAATCGCTCCATATGTCCTAACCATCCTAGCACTAACAGGATTTATCGGCCGTGCCGAAGCACCTAAAGCTGATGGGGTACATTATATTAAAGGAAGCAGATAACAAGAAAAGCGGAAACGCCCGTTTAGCGACGTATGGACTGGACCGCCCCGTATGAGATAAAGGAAACACGAAGAGCACAAGCAAATCGATGTTGACTTATCGTAAGGAGGGGAGGGAAGTACACTAGTCGCTGGGCGTTGTAACTAGACAAGAAAAGCGGAAACGACCGTTTAGCGACGTATGGACTGGACCGCCCCGTATGAGATAAAGGAAACACGAAGAGCGCAAGCGAATCGATGTTGACTTATCGTAAGGAGGGGAGGGAAGTACACTAGTCGCTGGGCGTTGTAGCTAGACAAGAAAAGCGGAAACGGCCGCTTGCTAATTATTCATAAATAAATGTTTAAGGGCCTGGCCATTATGGTCTCGGCCCTTTATTTGCTTCATATTATAATATTCTGTAAAGTTATAGTAAGAATAGGTTTTTTTTACGTGGATATGATATAAAATAACGGCATCAGTGCTTACATATTGTCATTTTTTTGTTGAAAGAAGGAGGATGAAAATGGATTCACTTTCAGAGAAGGTATCAGAAATGCGAGGGTTTAAGCTTCACGTTGTGGAAACGAATAAGTATAAGACAAATACGATTGTCTGGAAAATGAAAGCACCTTTAGCGAATGAGGATGTTACAAAAAGGGCACTTCTTCCTTATGTATTGCAGAGCAGTTCAGAAACATTTCCTTCAACAGCTGAACTGCGGTCTTATTTGGATGAATTATATGGTGCAACCTTTTTTGTAGATTTAGCAAAAAAAGGGGAATACCATGTTATCAGCTTTTCTATTGAAATAGCGAACGAAAAGTTTTTAAAGGATACAAGCCCATTACTCAGAAAAGGCTTTGAATTTTTAACTGAAATTCTGACAAAACCTCATCTTTCTGGAAATGGTTTTGATTCAGATATGGTGGAAAAAGAAAAACGTACGTTAAAGGACCGAATTCAGTCCATATTCGATGATAAAATGCGATATTCTAACTTCAGGCTTGTACAAGAAATGTGCAAAGGTGAGCCCTATGCCTTAGAAGTCAATGGAGAACTAGATCAGGTTGACTCTATTACACCTGAAAATTTATACGACTATTATAAGAAAGCATTTCAAGAGGATGAATGTGATCTTTATTTCATTGGGGACGTAAAAGAAGAAGAAGTTCAAAAGCTTGCTGGAGACTTGTTACAGTTTCAGGATCGTTCTCCGAAAAAGATCGAGTCCCGAAATGAGAAAAGGATAGAGAATGTTAATGAGGTTAAGGAACAACAGGACATAAAACAAGGGAAATTAAATATTGGGTATAGAACCTATGTTAAATATGGTGATCCAGATTATTATGCTCTTCAAGTATTTAATGGAATTTTCGGGGGATTTTCACATTCGAAATTATTTATAAACGTACGTGAAAAAGCGAGCCTTGCCTACTATGCAGCGAGCCGTCTAGAGAGTCATAAAGGCTTAATGATGGTGATGTCAGGGATTGATTTGAAAAATTATAATCAAGCAGTTGGAATTATTCATGAGCAGATGGATGCAATGAAAAAAGGTGATTTTACTGACGAAGAATTAGATCAAACGAAAGCGGTCATTCAGAATCAACTCTTAGAAACAATTGATACTTCAAGAGGACTTATTGAAGTTCTATACCATAATGTGGTCTCACATGTTGATATTAATTTAGAGCATTGGTTAAAGGCAATGCAAGAGACAACGAAAGAGGAAATTATTAAGGTTGGGAATAAGATTGAATTGGATACTATTTATTTCTTAACTGGAATGGAGGCGGGCAAATAATGGAGAAGATATCGTTTGACCAGCTTCAGGAAGAATTATTTTTTGAAAAGCTCCCAAATGGCCTTTCTGTCTATATCCTTCCGAAAAAAGGATTTAATAAGTCCTATGCAACATTTACAACTAAATATGGTTCCATTGATAATCATTTTGTTCCGCTAGGAAAACAAGATTTTACAAAAGTTCCGGATGGTATTGCTCACTTTTTGGAGCATAAATTGTTTGAAAAAGAAGATGGAGATGTATTCCAGCAATTTAGTAAGCAGGGTGCATCTGCTAACGCCTTTACATCATTTACACGTACTGCTTATCTATTTTCAAGTACAGCAGATTTTGAAAGAAATTTGGAAACTTTAGTTGATTTTGTTCAAGATCCTTATTTCTCGGATAAAACTGTTGAAAAGGAAAAGGGAATTATTGGTCAAGAAATAACGATGTATGATGATAACCCTGACTGGCGCCTGTATTTTGGTTTAATTCAAAACTTATATCAAAACCACCCAGTCAAAATTGATATTGCAGGAACAATAGAATCAATTTCCCATATTACCCCTGACCTACTATATGAATGCTATAATACATTTTATCATCCTAGCAATATGCTGTTGTTTATCGTAGGACCTGTTGATCCGTCTGCAATTATGAATCAGATCAGAGAAAATCAGTCTAAAAAGGATTATAAAGACCAGCAAGAAATTAAAAGAAAATTTGAAATGGAGCCTGTTCAAGTTGCAGAAAAGAAACAGGTCTTGGAAATGAACGTGCAAACCTCTAAATGTCTAGTAGGAATTAAAGCACTTCATGTGGATCAAACTGGCTCGGAAATGCTGAAAAATGAGCTTACAATGAATGTTCTTCTGGATTTACTCTTTAGTAAAAGCTCGGAAAATTTCAATCAGCTTTATAATAGTGGCTTGATTGATGAAACATTTTCCTATGACTTTACACAAGAACAAGGATTTGGGTTTGCAATGGTCGGTGGCGACACTCGTGAACCCGACAAGCTTGCTGAAACCCTTGAAAAAATGCTGTTAGAAGCTAAAAACGGAAAAGCCTTTACGAATGAGCAATTGGAAAGGGCAATAAAGAAAAAAATTGGGGCATTTCTTCGAGCAATAAATTCTCCAGAATATATTGCTAATCAATTTACTCGTTATGCATTCAATGATATGGATTTCTTTGAAGTAGTTCCAATGCTGGAAAGAATTACTCTGGAGGATGTAGAGAAGCTTGCTTCAGAAGTGATAGCAGAAGAACGTTTCTCTGTTTGCCAAGTGGTTCCTAAGAAAAAATAACTTGAAGCGTCGGCTACCGGCGCTTTTTTAACGGGGAGAAGGATATGTCAAAATATATACTTATAACTGGTGCTAGTGGCGGGATAGGAAAAGCCATTGCTATAAAACTTGCATCTGAAGGATATCATTTATACCTGCACTTTCATCAGAATGAAGAAGCAATAAAGAGCTTATTTGAAATGCTTAAGTCTTATGGAGGGGAATATATTCCAATACGTGCAGACTTATCTAAGCCTGAAGGTTATAAAAGTGTGGTTGAGAATATTTTCTCACTAGACGGTATTGTTCATTGTAGTGGAAATAGTTTTTATGGATTATTGACTGATTTAGAACAGAGAGAAGCAGAAAGCCTTATGCAAGTCCACGTTATTAGCCCTTTAATGTTAACAAAGGAATTGCTTCCGAAATTAACGAATAAAAAGTCAAATATTATTGTCATTACCTCCATATGGGGTCAAACAGGTGCATCATGTGAAGTTGCTTACTCAACTGCAAAAGGGGCTCAAATTTCGTTTGTAAAGGCTTTAAGCAAAGAGGTTGCACTAAGCGGTATTCGTGTGAATGCAATTGCTCCAGGAGTTGTGGATACACCTATGATGGCACGATTTAACAATCAAGATTTAGAAGATTTGAAAAACGAAATCCCGATGGGCAGAATGGGATTACCAGAAGAAATAGCTGAAAGTGTGTTCTTTTTATTATCTGATAAAGCGTCCTATATTACGGGACATATTCTGGCAATTAATGGTGGATGGTATACGTAAACACATTTATTTTTTTTAAAAATCAGTGCATATTTTTATACTTCTCATTGCAAAATAATCTTGTACTATTTTAAAGGAGGGTAAATGATATGACTGTTTTAGATAACTGGAAAGATTGGGAAGACTTCCTAGCAGATCGTCTTCACCATGCACAAAATCAAGGAATGAATGAAGGGGTTGTCAGTGACCTCGCATATCAAGTTGGCGATTATCTATCTAAAAATGTAGATCCTAAAAATGAACAACAAAGAACTTTATCTGATTTATGGTCTGTAGCAAGTAAAGATGAACAACAAGCTATCGCAAATGTAATGGTAAAATTGATTCAAAACAACGGTTCACGTTAAAAAAAGAGAGAGCTATAGGCTCTCTTTTTTGCTAAGTTAATGCTCTACATCATATTTTCTATTTGCTATGAAATGAAAATATTTATTCTCCTTGTTTTTCCTTTCATCTTTATGCAAAATCATTTATTATAGGGTTTAGGTAAAAGGAATTGAAAAATTATGTCCTTTTTTGGCTTTTCAGGAGGTTTTTTATGGAGAAGAAGGAATGGTATTTAGAATATGAAATACAAAAAAACCGACCTGGTTTATTGGGTGACATTTCATCTTTAATGGGTATGATGTCTATCAATATAGTGACCATAAACGGTGTCGATGCAGGAAGACGAGGTCTTTTGTTATTGGCAAAGGATGACGACCAAATTGAGCGCCTAGAGTCCATTTTACATACAATGGATACAATAAAGGTTATTAAACTAAGAGAACCGAAACTTCGAGATCGTCTCGCCGTTCGGCACGGAAGATATATTCAACGAGATGCAGATGATAGGAAAACATTCCGTTTTGTAAGGGTAGAGCTAGGAATTTTAGTAGATTTTATGGCAGAATTATTTAAACAGGAAGGCCATAAATTGATTGGAATACGTGGAATGCCTCGTGTAGGTAAAACAGAATCAATTGTTGCTGCAAGTGTTTGTGCCAATAAACGATGGTTATTTCTATCCTCGACCCTTTTAAAACAAACGATCCGGAATCAACTAATAGAAGACGAATACAACGATAATAACTTATTCATATTAGATGGCATTGTCTCCACAAGAAGGGGAAATGAAAGACACCTGCAACTGGTTAGAGAAATTATGCGTATGCCAGCTGTAAAAGTGGTTGAACACCCTGATATCTTTGTCCAAAACACGGAGTATACCTTGGAGGATTTCGATTATATTATCGAGTTAAGAAATGATGCCGATGAAGAAATTACATATGATTTAGTACAAAAAAATGATATGTTTTCTGGATCTGATTTTGGTGATTTTGATTTTTAACTAATTTGGAGGGTGTTACAGTTGACTGAATTAGGAAATCGACTTAAAGAAGCCCGATTAAAACATGGCATTAGTCTAGAGGATTTACAATCTATAACAAAAATACAGAAACGGTATTTAATTGGAATTGAAGAAGGTGACTTTTCTTCGATGCCAGGCAATTTTTATGTCCGAGCCTTTATAAAGCAATATGCAGAAGCCGTTCACCTTAACCCTGAGGAAGTTTTTGAAACATATAAAACAGAAATTCCATCTGCCTATCATCAAGACCTTCCAGAGCAGTTATCGAGAGTAAAAACCAGGAAAACCTTAACTGAACGGAATCCAAAGGTTTTTGATGTTCTTCCTAAAATTTTAATAGCAGTTGTTATCATTGGGGTTGCCGCTCTCATTTATTATCTTTTGAAAGAAAATGCAAGCAGTCATTCAAATCAATCTGTCAATAATCAAAATGCACCAGTACATTATACAACAAACACAAAAGAACTTAATAAGGTACAAGCATCAGGGAAAAATAAAAAGAAAAAATCAAGTGATCATTCAAAAGATAATACTGCAGCACAAACACCTGCACCTACACAGCAGTTAACTCTTGTGAAATCAAGCGGAACTCGGTCAACCTTTCAGCTGCAAAATACGGATAAATTTGTTGTAAAACTAGTTTCCAATGGAAAAGCATGGGTAAATATCAAAAATGGAAGCGGCCATTCATTCTATTCCGGAATTCTAGATAAAAATGGAACAGGTAGTCAGTCAGTTGACTTATCCAATGAAACCTCTGCAGTTTTAGTTATAGGGAAAGCAACTGATGTTGATATCTATATAAATGACCAAAAGATGGATTATGCTCTACCGCCAGCAAAGATTGTGACCCAGTTTATCACAATCCAATTCGTTCCAACGAAAAAATAGTCATCTTGTGATGGCTATTTTTTCACTTTGAGGTAAAATAAACATATAATTAATTTTTTTACGTTTCATATGGAGGAAGAAAAATGAATTTACCAAACAAAATAACAGTATCAAGAATTTTATTAATTCCGTTATTTCTCATTATAATGCTCGTTCCTTTTCACTGGGGACAAGTTCATTTGCTTGGAACCTATTTACCGGTCACACATCTGGTAGGTGCATTCGTTTTTATTGCTGCTTCTGCGACAGACTGGGTTGACGGCCACTTTGCCCGTAAATATAACCTTGTAACAAATATGGGGAAATTTCTTGACCCACTTGCAGATAAACTTCTAGTCTCAGCAGCACTTATCGTTCTAGTTGAATTAGGATATGCTGCTTCATGGATTGTTATTATCATTATTAGCCGCGAATTTGCAGTAACAGGCCTTCGTTTACTTTTAGCAGGTGAAGGGGAGGTTGTTGCAGCTAATATGTTAGGTAAGATTAAAACATGGACCCAAATTGTAGCTATTTCCGCCCTTCTTTTACATAATATTATTTTTGAAGCTATTTCTTTTCCATTTGACCAAATCGCCTTATGGGTGGCATTAATATTTACCATTTGGTCTGGATGGGATTATTTCGGGAAAAATACACATGTGTTTAAAAATTCAAAGTAAAAATTAATTTTTCGAGGTAGGGATTATCGTGAATGCTGAGATCATTGCTGTTGGTTCAGAATTATTATTGGGTCAAATTGTAAACTCTAACGCTCGTTTTCTCTCCCTTCATTTAGCTGAGTTAGGTATTAACGTTTTTTACCACACAGTGGTTGGGGACAATCCCATTCGTTTAACGACGGCAATTGAAATTGCTGAAAGTCGTTCAGATCTTATTATATTTACAGGCGGTTTAGGACCAACGAAGGATGATTTAACAAAGGAAACAATCGCAAAGCATATTGGCACGGAATTAGCGTCTGATCAAAAAGCCTTGTTATCAATTGAAGAATATTTTAAAAAGACAAATCGTGAAATGACAGAAAATAATCGTAAGCAGGCCCTTGTTTTAAAAGATTCTCTCGTATTACCAAATGATCATGGGATGGCACCTGGCATGGTGGTTCGTTCAAGTGAACACATTTATATGCTCTTGCCTGGGCCACCAAAAGAAATGGAACCAATGTATCTGGTATATGGTCAAAAGGCATTAGCAAGGCTAACCGAAACGAATGAAATCATTGTCTCAAGGGTTTTAAGGTTTTTTGGAATTGGAGAAGCAACTCTAGAAACAGTAATAGAAGACCTTATTGATGCACAATCAAATCCAACTATTGCCCCCTTAGCGGCTGATGGGGAAGTCACCCTAAGATTGACTGCCAGACATTCGAATCAGGATATAGCCTTAAAGTTGCTTGATGAAACTGAGGCTCAAATCCAATCTCGAGTAGGCGAGTATCTTTACGGATATAATAATAGCTCACTTATTCAGGAATTAGTGAAAGGGTTAAAGGACAAGAAACTAACCATTTCTGCTGCCGAGAGCTTAACTGGGGGAAAGTTTCAGCAGGAGTTCACCTCCATTCCAGGTACATCCGCTCTCTTAAAGGGTGGAGTTGTATGTTATACAAATGAAGTCAAACAAAAGCTTTTAAATGTAAAAACCGAAACAATTGAATCCTACGGTGTTGTCAGCAGTGAGTGTGCAAGGGAATTAGCAGAAAATGTAGCTTTACTTACAAATTCAGATATCGGAATCAGCTTTACCGGAGTTGCAGGACCTGATGAACTAGAAGGAAAGCCTGCAGGCACAGTTTATATTGGTATTTCTATTAAGGGTAAAGGTACATTTGCTGAAAAGCTCACCCTAGGAGGCACCAGAGAGGCTATTAGAACACGCTCAGTCAAATATGGCTGTTATTATCTAATAAAGCAATTAAAGGAGTCGCAGAACCTCTAATGGGTTTTGTGACTCTTTTCTTCATATAGATATCTAAAAAGAGTCATTTAAAAATTTTTATTTTATAAACATCATCCTTTAAAAATAATTTTTCCTTTAAAAATTTTATTCAAAAAGTAAAATTTTCTTACAGATATTCATATTTTGATGGCAGCTTAGGGGCGAATTTAATCGAATAAATGTTCGATTTTTTTCTCGACAAAAACACAAAAACAAGTTATATTAATAGCAGAGGAATTTAATTGAATGTAATGAAATGAAATGTTTATGAATAGAAGGAGGACAAATGGTGAGCGATCGTCAGGCTGCCTTAGAAATGGCATTAAAACAAATAGAAAAACAATTTGGTAAAGGGTCCATTATGAAAATGGGCGAGAAAACCGATACGAAAATTTCAATTGTTCCAAGTGGTTCGATTGCACTTGATACAGCACTTGGTGTTGGTGGATACCCACGGGGAAGAGTAATTGAAATTTATGGACCTGAAAGTTCAGGTAAAACAACTGTGGCATTACATGCGATTGCAGAAGTACAAGCAATGGGCGGACAAGCAGCGTTTATTGACGCTGAACACGCTCTAGATCCAGCATATGCCCATAAGTTGGGTGTTAATATCGATGAATTGCTGTTATCTCAACCAGATACTGGTGAGCAAGCCCTTGAAATTGCTGAGGCACTTGTACGCAGTGGAGCTGTTGACATCATTGTTATTGACTCTGTTGCAGCATTAGTACCTAAAGCAGAAATTGAAGGGGATATGGGTGATTCCCATGTAGGTTTACAGGCTCGTCTTATGTCACAAGCCCTAAGAAAGCTATCTGGCGCAATTAATAAATCAAAGACTATTGCTATTTTTATTAACCAGATTCGTGAAAAAGTGGGTGTCATGTTCGGTAACCCTGAGACAACACCTGGTGGTAGAGCTTTGAAGTTTTACTCAACCGTTCGCCTTGAAGTACGTCGTGCTGAACAATTGAAACAAGGTAATGATATAGTAGGAAATAAAACAAAAATTAAAGTAGTAAAAAATAAGGTAGCTCCGCCATTCCGTACTGCAGAAGTAGATATTATGTACGGAGAAGGTATCTCTAAAGAAGGCGAAATTATCGATCTTGGTTCTGAAATAGATATCGTTCAAAAAAGCGGCTCATGGTATTCCTACAATGAAGAACGTTTAGGTCAAGGCCGTGAGAATGCAAAACAATTCCTAAAAGAAAACCCTGAGATTGCAATGCAAATTCAACAAAAAATTCGTGATCATTATGGATTAGATGGGGATAAGGCCGTTACAGAAGTAGAAGAAGATCCTAATCAGTTTGAACTTCTTGATTAACTTTCTTGAGCAAGACCTCTAACAGGTTTTGCTCTTTTTTTAGTATTTTGTATTTTTATACATAAAAACGCAAATTTATTTATAGTAAATTCATGATAGTTTAATCAAATTCTAAATATTTGAAAAAGCAAATAGGGGATACCCTTGACAATGAATATACACACCTTTACAATTAAAATGTATATTTTACATTTTTGGTAATATTACAAAGTATAAAAGCCTTGGTGCTTGCTGTATGTTGAGTCTAAACAATGTACATGCCGACACTTAAAAATGTAGCAAAAGTTCATAGCAAGAGGAGGTGTAATGATGCATTTTATAGATATCATCTCCATTTTGCTTGGCCTAATCGTCGGTGCCGTTGTTGGCTATTTTATTCGTAAGTCCATTGCTGAAGCAAAAATAGCAGGAGCAAAGAATGCTGCTGAGCAGATTCTAGAAGATGGGAAGCGTGAAGCTGAATCATTGAAGAAAGAAGCCCTGTTAGAGGCAAAGGATGAAATTCACAAGCTTCGTACAGAAGCTGAGCGTGAGGTTCGTGAACGAAGAAATGAACTGCAAAAACAAGAAAACCGTTTAATGCAAAGAGAAGAGAATTTAGATCGAAAAGATGAATCGTTAAATAAGCGTGAAATTCTTTTAGAAAAGAAGGATGATTCTCTTAACCAAAGACAACAGCATATTGAACAGATGGAAAGCAAAGTGGACGAGTTGGTACGAACACAACAAACTGAACTTGAACGTATTTCTAGCTTAACACGCGATGAAGCAAAAGCAATTATCTTGGATCGGACTGAGAAAGAGCTTGCATATGATCTTGCCGTCATGATTAGAGAAAATGAAAATCGCGTTAAAGAGGAATCGGACAAGAAAGCAAAAGAGATTTTATCACTGGCGATTCAACGCTGCGCTGCTGACCATGTGGCAGAAACAACTGTCTCTGTTGTCAACCTTCCAAATGATGAGATGAAAGGACGAATCATTGGCCGTGAAGGTCGAAATATTCGAACCCTTGAAACACTTACCGGTATTGACTTAATTATCGATGATACACCGGAAGCTGTTATCTTATCTGGCTTTGATCCTATACGTCGTGAAACAGCTCGCTTGGCCCTTGAAAAACTTGTACAGGATGGTCGTATACATCCTGCACGAATTGAAGAAATGGTAGAGAAATCACGTCGTGAGGTGGATGAGTATATCCGGGAAGTCGGTGAACAGACAACATTTGAGGTTGGTGTTCATGGACTGCATCCAGACCTTATTAAGATTCTTGGTCGTTTGAAGTACCGAACAAGTTACGGACAAAACGTATTAAAACACTCAATGGAAGTAGCACAGTTATCAGGATTGCTTGCTGCTGAATTAGGAGAAGATGAAACGTTAGCACGCCGTGCCGGATTGCTTCATGACATTGGAAAAGCAATTGATCATGAAGTGGAAGGAAGCCACGTGGAAATAGGTGTTGAACTTGCAACGAAATACAAGGAACATCCTGTTGTTATTAACAGTATTGCCTCACATCACGGTGACACTGAACCAACTTCTGTCATTGCGGTACTTGTAGCTGCTGCAGATGCTTTATCTGCTGCAAGACCTGGTGCAAGAAGTGAAACACTTGAAAACTATATTAGACGTCTTGAAAAGCTAGAAGAAATTTCTGAGTCCTATGAGGGTGTTGAGAAGTCATTTGCTATTCAAGCAGGCCGTGAGGTGCGAATTATCGTAAGACCAGATGCTATTGATGATCTTGCCGCTCACCGTTTGGCTCGAGACATTCGTAAACGTATTGAAGAAGAGCTTGATTATCCAGGACACATTAAAGTAACAGTTATTCGTGAAACACGAGCTGTAGAATATGCAAAATAAAGCGGTGCTTATGCATCGCTTTATTTTTTAAAAGGTGTAAAAGGTTTGCACTTCGAGAACTGTCTAGAGCCTGCGCTTTTCTAATTTTAATAAAGTTTAAAGAAATACCTGTTGTGTTACAATTTAAATAGTGGAAAATTTTTTTGAGAAAGGGTTACAAAATGAATTTATTATTTATTGGCGATGTTGTCGGCTCTCCTGGCCGCGATATGGTGAAGGAATATGTTCCAAAACTAAAAGAAAAATACCGCCCGCATTTAACAATTATAAATGGTGAAAATGCAGCTGGGGGAAAAGGAATTACAGAAAAGATTTACCGAGAGTTTTTAGAAATAGGAGCCCAAGCCGTTACACTTGGAAACCATACATGGGATAATCGAGAAATTTTTGAGTTTATTGATGATGCAAAATATTTAGTCCGCCCAGCTAATTTTCCGGAGGGTTCACCTGGGAAAGGGATTATTTTTGTAAAAATAAATGATATAGAGGTTGCGATTATAAATTTACAGGGTAGAACCTTTATGACACCAAGTGATTGTCCGTTTAAAAAAGCAGATTCCTTGATTGAAATGGCAAAGGCAAGAACACCCTTTATTTTTGTGGATTTTCATGCAGAGGTAACAAGTGAAAAGCAAGCGATGGGCTGGTATTTAGATGGAAAAGTTTCAGCAGTAGTAGGTACTCACACTCATGTTCAAACCTCGGATAATCGAATCCTGCCTGGGGGTACCGGATATTTAACAGATGTTGGAATGACAGGACCATATGATGGCATTCTTGGGGTTGAGAAAGAGGCGGTATTAAAAAGATTTTTAACCAGTCTTCCAGTCCGTTTTGAAGTCCCTAACACGGGTAGAACCTTATTGAGTGCTGTAATGATAGAACTTGATCGAAAAACAGGCTTAACAAAAAAGATTGAGCGCATTTTAATTAATGATGACCATCCTTTTTATTCCTAATATTTAGGCTCTTGTTTTTAGATTTTACATTCAAATAGTACTTTTTTCCCCTTTATCATGTACTTTTTTTGTCCAAGCCGGAATAAGTTTTTCACCAGCTGAATATAGTAGCAGTGGAATATTTTATATACCTGATTTGTTCATGAAACTGCTCATGCGGGATCGGGATTATACAAGGAGGAGCTAGGAATGGAAATATTAAAAGTTTCAGCAAAGTCTAATCCTAATTCTGTAGCTGGTGCGCTTGCCGGAGTTCTTAGAGAAAGAGGTGCAGCAGAAATTCAGGCGATCGGTGCGGGTGCATTAAATCAAGCCGTAAAGGCAGTAGCAATTGCACGAGGATTTGTAGCACCTAGCGGAGTTAATTTGATTTGCATCCCAGCGTTTACTGATATTCTGATTGATGGGGAAGAGCGTACCGCTATAAAATTAATTGTAGAACCAAGGTAAAAAATATTCAGAAATGTGCCTGCTTGATGAATGACAAGCAGGTTTTTTTTATTCTTTTAGAAATCGGGTGGGGAGATAATGAGAATTTTTGATGCACACTGTGATGTTCTCTATAAAATGTTTAAAGATCCTAAAATTGAATTTCAGCATTCTACTGATTTACAAGTAAGTGGTGATCAGATAAAAGCAGGGAATATTAAAATTCAATGCTTTGCCATTTATGTTTCTCCACTTGTCAATCCCGATCTATTTTTTCATGCTTCCCTTTACATGACAGACATATTTTTTGAAAAGATTCTTAAACCTAACCCATATTTCAAGCTTATAACAAAGAAGGAGCATATTGAAACCTTAGGAGAAAACGAAGTGGGAGCGATCTTGGCGCTTGAGGGCTGTGATGCAATTGGAAGGGATTTAATAAAACTAAAAACTCTTCTTAGACTTGGGGTTTCATCAGTTGGTTTAACCTGGAATTATGCCAACTGTGTGGCTGATGGTGCGTTAGAGGAAAGAGGAGGCGGTCTTACTCAATTTGGAAAAGAAGTCGTATCTCTCCTAAATGAAACGAAAACATGGTGTGATGTATCCCATCTATCAGAAAAAGGATTTTGGGATGTTATCGAATGGGCAGATTACCCATTAGCATCCCATTCTAACTGTTATTCCCTTTGCCCTCATCCCAGAAATTTGAGAGATGAGCAGATTAAAGCCATAATGGAAAGGGATAGTGTTATTGGGTTAACCTTTGTTCCACAATTTCTATCTGGTCATTTGGCATCTGTTACGGATGTGTTAAGGCATCTGGAGCATATTTGTGAGCTGGGTGGAGAGAATCATGTTGGTTTTGGTTCTGATTTTGATGGAACTGATCAAAGTGTAGTGAACCTTTCATCTGCAGGAGAATACGATCACCTTGTTAATCAACTACAAAAATATTATTCTGATATACAAGTAATAAAATTCTTATATAAAAATATGGAAAAAAGGTATCCACGGAGAAAATAGAGAAAAACAGCGGTACAAGTGCTTTTTGAACTGTGATTTTCTCTAAATCCCCCCTTTGAAAACGCTTGTATTTTAAATAATAAAAAAATATTCATATTTTAGACAATAATTCATGCCAAAGGGTTGCAATTTTGAATGCATAGGTCTAGAATTGAAAGCGTTTAGTACATCTCCATATTTCTATTTTGATAATAGTTTATTGCGTTAAAGTCTAGTGAATATTTGGAAATGTACTACACTAATAGATAAATGGTTTCACAAACTTTTTACATATCCAAAGGGGTGTAAGTCATGATCAATCAACTTTCATGGAAAGTTGGCGGACAACAAGGGGAAGGCATTGAAAGTACAGGCGAAATTTTTGCAATTGCATTAAATCGACTAGGGTACTATCTGTATGGCTATCGTCACTTTTCATCACGTATTAAAGGTGGACATACAAATAACAAAATTAGAGTAAGTACGACTCAAGTACGTTCTATTTCTGATGATCTTGACATTCTTGTCGCATTTGATCAGGAAACGATCGATGTAAATTACCATGAACTTCACAGTGATGGAGTCATCCTTGCTGACTCAAAGTTCAATCCTAAAAAACCTGAAGATACAAAAGCTAGTATGTATGCGGTTCCATTTACGGAATTAGCAACAGAACTAGGAACTTCGCTTATGAAGAACATGGTTGCAATTGGAGCAACCTCTGCCGTTTTAGATCTCGATATTCATGTGTTTGAAGAAGTAGTTCGGGAAATTTTCGGCAAAAAAGGAGAGCAGGTTGTTGCAAAAAATATGGAGGCCATTAAATCTGGCTTTGATTATATGAAAGAAAAATATAGCAGCAATCTTCATACGATGCAGCTTGAAAAAGCAGATGGCAAAAAGCGTATGTTCATGATTGGAAATGATGCAATTGCCCTAGGTGCACTTGCAGGTGGCTGCCGTTTTATGGCGGCATATCCAATCACTCCTGCTTCAGATATAATGGAGTACTTAATTAAAAAGCTTCCTCCTCTTGGCGGAGCAGTTATTCAAACAGAAGATGAAATTGCTGCATGTACAATGGCAATTGGAGCAAACTACGGCGGTGTCCGTGCTTTGACAGCCTCTTCTGGCCCTGGACTTTCATTAAAAATGGAAGCAATTGGTTTAGCGGGAATGACAGAAATACCGCTAGTCATTGTTGATACACAGCGTGGGGGACCTTCAACAGGATTACCAACAAAACAAGAACAGTCTGACCTTATGGCTATGATTTATGGAACACATGGTGAAATTCCAAAAATCGTTATAGCTCCAAGTACAGTTCAGGAAGCATTTTATGATACTGCAGAGGCATTTAACCTTGCAGAAGAATACCAGTGCCCAGTAATAGTCCTATCTGACTTACAATTGTCATTAGGTAAGCAAACTGTTGAGCCTCTCGATTTTGATAAAGTAGAAATTAGACGTGGAAAGCTCCAAATTGGGGATCTTCCTGAGAATGAAAACAATGGTTACTTCAAACGTTATGAAGTAACAGAAGATGGCGTTTCACCGCGTGTTATTCCTGGTATGAAAAATGGTGTTCACCATGTTACAGGTGTTGAACATGCCGAAACAGGAAAACCATCTGAGTCATCTATAAATAGACTGGCTCAAATGGATAAGCGTTTCCGTAAAATAGAAAATATTCGTTTTAATACACCAGTATATAAATATGAGCCACATGAGAATCCAGATCTTCTAGTAGTTGGATTTAATTCAACTCGCGGAGTAATTGAAGAAGCAATTGGACGACTTGAAAAAGACGGAATGAAAGTAAACCATGCACAAATTCGTCTTGTTCATCCATTCCCAACTGACGAAGTTCTTCCACTTATTCAATCTGCTAAGAAGGTTCTTGTTATTGAAAACAATGCAACTGGACAGCTGGCAAATATTATGAAGATGAATGTTGGTCATGGTGAGAAAATTACCAAATTCTTAAAATATGATGGAAATCCATTTTTACCGCACGAAGTATATTCAAAATGTAAGGAGTTGTTCTAAATGGCCACTTTTAAAGAATTCAGAAATGATGTAAAACCGAACTGGTGCCCTGGCTGTGGTGACTTCTCTGTACAAGCTGCTATTCAGCGTGCTGCTGCTAATGTTGGTTTAGAACCAGAAGAGTTAGCTATTATTTCAGGAATTGGCTGTTCTGGGCGTATTTCTGGTTACATTAATTCCTACGGGTTCCATGGAATCCATGGCCGCTCCCTTCCAATTGCCCAAGGTGTTAAAATGGCAAATCGTGATTTAACTGTCATTGCAGCAGGCGGTGATGGAGATGGTTTTGCGATTGGTATGGGACATACAGTCCATGCTATTCGACGTAATATGAATATTACTTATATTGTTATGGATAATCAAATTTATGGTTTAACAAAAGGACAAACGTCACCACGTTCAGCAGCTGGGTTTAAAACAAAATCTACCCCTCTTGGATCTATTGAGCAGGCCATTTCACCAATGGAACTTGCATTAACGGTAGGTGCAACCTTTATCGCTCAAGGTTTCTCAACAGATTTGAAGGAACTTACTTCATTAATCGAAGAAGGAATCAAGCATGAAGGCTTCTCATTTATTAACGTATATAGTCCATGTGTAACCTATAATAAGGTCAACACATATGACTGGTACAAAGAAAACTTAACAAAACTTAGCGATGTTGAAGGGTATGACCATTCAAACCGGGATATGGCTATGCAAACATTAATGAAGTATAATGGCCTTGTAACTGGTCTTGTGTACCAAAACAAGGGAAAACAATCATACCAGCAATTGCTTCAAGGTTATTCTGAAATTCCGCTAACACAAGTGGAAATTAACCTAAATGAAAATCATTTTAATAAACTGGTTAAAGAGTTTATGTAATGTAAAGAAACCCCGCAAAAAAATTGCGGGGTTTTTGTATTAATGTATGTTTTTAAACTTGTTGCCCTTGTTTTCTATTGTTTTCATCCCCTCTAGCCTTTATACTAATATAATGTGCAGATAGTAGGGAAGGGCAAATTTTTGTTCTTTCAAATGGAATGAAATGGTAATTATTAATTTAGTAGATGGATGTTGAAAAGTATGTAAGAAAGGGGATTCATAATAGATGAATGAAGAACAACGTGTAGATGCAAGCAAAGTAAAGAATGCTAATTCTTCGGACAGAAAATCCGCCAAGGATTATAGCAAGTATTTCGAAAAAGTCATCACGGCTCCTTCATTAAAGGATGCAAAAAAACGTGGAAAAGAAGAAGTAAAGTATCAAAATGATTTTTCTATTCCTGAGGAATTCCGTGGAATGGGTGAAGGAAGAAAGTTTTATATCCGCACCTATGGCTGCCAAATGAATGAACATGATACCGAGGTAATGTCTGGGATTTTCATGGCTCTAGGCTATGAACCAACAGAAGAAGTTGAGGATGCTAACGTCATTCTTCTTAATACTTGTGCTGTACGGGAAAATGCTGAGAATAAAGTATTTGGCGAGCTTGGTCATTTGAAAGGCTTGAAATTAGAAAAACCAGATCTCTTACTAGGTGTTTGTGGCTGTATGTCCCAAGAGGAGTCTGTAGTTAATAAAATCCTTAAGACGTATAACTTTGTGGATATGATTTTTGGAACTCACAATATTCACAGATTGCCACATATTTTACATGAAGCATATATGTCAAAGGAAATGGTTGTAGAGGTATGGTCTAAAGAAGGGGATGTAATTGAAAACCTTCCAAAGGTTCGCCGCGGCAACATTAAAGCATGGGTAAATATTATGTACGGCTGTGATAAATTCTGTACGTATTGTATTGTACCTTACACTCGTGGAAAAGAGCGGAGCCGTAGACCGGATGAAATTATTCAGGAAGTTCGCCATCTTGCTGCACAGGGCTACAAGGAAATCACTCTACTTGGACAAAACGTAAATGCTTATGGTAAGGACTTTGAAGATAGTAAGTATCGTTTCGGTGATTTAATGGATGACCTACGAAAAATTGATATTCCTCGCATCCGTTTTACCACAAGCCATCCAAGGGATTTTGATGATCATTTGATTGAAGTTTTAGCTAAAGGTGGGAATTTGATGGATCATATTCACCTGCCAGTTCAATCAGGATCAACCGAAGTTTTAAAGATTATGGCTCGGAAATATTCAAGAGAACAATATTTAGAGCTAATTAAGAAAATCAAGGCTGCGATTCCGAATGTAGCATTATCTACTGATATTATTGTAGGTTATCCAAACGAAACAGATGAGCAGTTTGAAGAAACATTATCATTATATCATGAAGTTGGATTTGAAATTGCATACACATTTATTTACTCTCCACGTGAAGGAACACCTGCTGCTGATATGCAAGATAATGTTCCAATGGAAGTGAAAAAACAACGTTTACAACGCCTAAATGCCCTTGTAAATGAGCTTTCAGCTGAAGCAATGAAAAAATATAAGGACCAAATTGTTGAGGTACTTGTCGAAGGTGAAAGTAAAAATAATCCTGATGTATTAGCTGGATACACAAATAAAAATAAATTGGTCAACTTTAAAGGACCAAAATCAGCAATAGGCAAAATTGTAAAAGTAAAAATTACAGAAACAAAGACATGGTCATTAAATGGCGAAATAATAGAAGAACAACAATTGGCTGAGGTGAACTAATATGGCAAATTATACAAAAGACGATATCGTTGCACGAGCAAAAGAACTAGCATTTATGATTGCACAAACTGATGAAGTAGATTTCTTTAAAAGAGCAGAAGCACACATTCATGAAAATGAAAAAGTTCGTGCTTTGATTTCAGATATTAAAGGCTTGCAAAAACAAGCAGTTAATCTGCAGCACTACGGAAAGCCAGAAGCTTTGAAAAAAGTAGAAGAAAGAATAGAAGTTCTTGAAAAAGAATTAGATGAAATTCCAGTGGTTCAAGACTTTAAAGAATCTCAAACAGAAGTGAATGAAATCCTTCAATTGATTGCTTCAACCATTTCAAATACTGTTACAGATGAAATTATTATTTCTACTGGTGGCGACTTATTACGCGGGGAAACTGGGGCAAGCATGGAGCACGATGATCCATGTGGCTGCGACCATGATCACGAATAAAAATTAGCTTTAAAAATAAAAAAGATGATCAGATTATTATTTGATCATCTTTTTATTTTTATGGTATGGAATCATGTTTTAGAATTTTTTTTCACCACTCCATAATACACCAAGCCTATTTTTTAATTAATAGAGTAGACATTATTTTCCTCATTAGGGAAAGTCCAAATATTTCCGGAACATCCCCCAGATTCCCGCATAAAATGAACTATGACTAAACTTTTATCCACTATTCGAAAAAATTTATCGCACAACAGTCTTAAAATTCGCATAGGATGAAATGAAACTGAATGAGGAGGGTTCGCTCGAAATGGCAGAATACAGAGAGATCATTACGAAAGCGGTCGTAGCGAAAG
The DNA here is from genome assembly GCA_030705955.1 of Bacillota bacterium. GTDB lineage: Bacteria > Bacillota > Bacilli > Bacillales > Cytobacillaceae > JAUZPL01. The sequence continues at coordinate 145,080 of JAUZPL010000001.1, forward strand.
GACGTAAATTCACTCAGTCCAATCATACGATTTGCCCAGCGCATAATCCAACAAGTATCCTTGGCTGTTGGATCATCAACCATAAATACGAGGCAAAAAAGGTTGGTAAGACGGTTGAGATACATGGCTCCTATGACATTAACGTTTGGTATTCTTTTAACGATAATACAAAAACAGAAGTCGTTACCGAACGTGTTTCCTATACAGATGTCATTAAGTTAAAGTATCGCGACCATGATGCAATGGATGATAGTGAAGTCATTGCACGCGTTTTACAACAACCAAACTGCGTTGAAGCAATCATTTCCCCTAATGGTAATAAAATTATCGTTCATGTTGAAAGGGAGTTTATTGTAGAGGTGATAGGTGAAACAAAAGTTTGTGTAGCCATCAATCCTAAAGGCTGCTCCTCTGACGACGATGAATGGGGAACGGATGTAGCTGATGATGAATTTGAGGATTTAAATCCTGATTTCTTGGTTGGCTCTGAAGAAGAATAAGGACACTAGGAAGGCTTTTCTTCCTAGTTTTTTCTTTTTAGTAGTACATATGCCTTCATTTTCTATAAAAAAAATACCTTTACTGGTATTAATAAAATTTTTATATTTTATTGATAAAAACCTTGGTCGTTTTCTTGCCTTTCTACTTCCAAAATGGTATTGTAAAGGAGAATTATCCTTGTTTATGAAAAAATCTTGAGCAAGGATAGTAATACAATGTGTTTGGTACACTAGGAGGCAACAAAAATGGAAAAAGGTAAAGTAAAATGGTTCAACTCTGAGAAAGGTTTCGGATTCATCGAGCGCGAAGGCGGAGACGATGTATTCGTTCACTTTTCAGCAATCCAATCTGAAGGTTTCAAAACTTTAGATGAAGGTCAAGAAGTTACTTTCGACGTTGAGCAAGGTGCACGTGGACCTCAAGCAGCAAACGTTCGCAAAGCTTAATCAAACATTGACTGCTCAAAACAGACTCTGATTTTAGAGTCTGTTTTTTTATTTTTTCTTGGAATGGGAATCATGTAACATGGGGCAAATAAATATACGAAGTACCTGGCCTTATTTTAAAATGAAGATACAAAGTGAAAGGAGAGGTATCATGGAAAAACGAAAATTAGGGACACAAGGTTTAGAGGTTTCGACTATTGGGTTAGGATGCATGGGCATGTCAGATTTTTATAGTGGACGAGATGATAGAGAATCAATCAACACTATCCACCATGCACTAGATGTAGGGATTAATTTTTTTGATACAGCTGATATGTATGGTGTTGGAAAAAACGAAGAGCTAGTAGGAAAAGCATTGAAAGACCAAAGAGATAAGGTTATTATTGCAACAAAGTTTGGAAATGTTCGTGGGGAGGATGGTGCCTTTCTAGGAATAAATGGACGACCTGAGTACGTAAAAAAGGCTTGTGATGCAAGTCTTAAACGTTTAGGTGTTGATTATATTGACCTTTATTATCAGCATAGAATAGATCCGAATACTCCCATTGAAGAGACAATAGGAGCAATGGCTGATTTAGTAAAAGAGGGAAAAGTCCGATTCCTGGGAATTTGCGAGGCTGCGCCAAATACCATTCGAAAAGCGCATCAGGTTCATCCACTATCCGCACTTCAAACAGAATATTCACTTTGGAGTCGAGATGTTGAAGATGAAATAGTACCAACAGTTCGAGAATTAGGAATAGGGTTTGTCCCTTATAGCCCATTAGGAAGAGGATTTCTGACAGGGCAAATTCAAAGATTTGAAGATCTTGCCTCGGATGATTACCGTCGACATTCCCCGAGATTTCAAGGAGAAAACTTTGCGAAAAATATTGAGTTAGTTAAAAGAATTGAAGAAATTGCAAATGAAAAAGGCTGTAAATCATCACAGCTAGCATTGGCATGGTTGCTTTCCCAAGGTGAAGATATTGTTCCAATCCCTGGAACAAAGAGAAGAAAGTATCTTGAGGAAAATGTGAAGTCCGTTACAATTAGCCTCTCTGGTGATGAACTTGCCCGAATAAATGAGGTAGCTCCAGTAGGGGCAGCGGCTGGGCTTAGATATCCAGAAGCCGGGATGAAAGGTCTAAATTTATAAATAAACAGCACAAAAAGCCACCACGGAAATGAACTTAAAACAGTTAAAGGGATCCTAGATTCTTTAACTAAAAAAGGGTATAAATTTGTTACGGTAGATGAATTGCAGAAGATGTAAGATTTTTAACGTAAAAAGAGGAACAACCTAAAAACCTGTTTAATACAGGTTTTTGGTTGCCCTCTTTTTTAAAATTATTTTTTAAACTTTTCAGCTAAGGCAGCAATATCTGGTGTACCAAGCCCTGTTGCTTGGTTAAAGACAGTGCCTGGAGTTCCAGTATAAAAACCATTATCGTTTGTATCACCAGCAGTATTTAACGGATGCAATGGTGAATCAGTTTGCTGTGCATAACGATAAATCTGAGGATTCCAGAATCCTACCTGTGTATGGTCAGCACTGTTAATTAATGCGGAAAGGCCGCATAATTGTGGGGAAACAAATGAAGTTCCTCCATATACAGCATATCCAGAATTGGTGCCTGGGGCATTTGGATCACTAAACCAAACTTTATAGCCAGTATAAGGATCTGCATTCATTGACAGGTCAGGCATATTTCGTCCAGAACTATTTCCAGTAACAATGGAAGGTGATGCATCCCTTGTTAGGGAAGATTGATCAGCATTTTCTGTCCATTGCTTCACGCCTGTGTATGTGTTTATTCCAGGTACTCCTCGTTGATAATCAGGGGTATCAAAGAATTGACTGAATCCTCCCCCTCCACCAACTAGATATCTGCCCCAACTAGTAGGGGTGTTCAATCCGCGTGCATCAAAGTATTTGTAAAGGTAATCCCATCCCCATGCGCGTTCAGCATTGTTCGTTACATCCATATTGTATTTATCTGAATGGAAGTGGAATGGCAATGTGGTTCCACCCGCTGCAGTAATATATGGACTATCTGCAGGATTATCTACTGAAAGGGAGGTTGCGTTCGCAATTCCAGAATTCAGACCAAATTGCCTTGCAGCGTCATAAGCTCCTTCATCACCAGCAGCAGCAAACATGGAGACCCCTTGTGCTGCAGCTTGCATATACAGTTGATTAAACACTTCTGCATATTGTGGTGTTTCAAGCTTTTGCTGAACAAAGAAATCAATTGCTGGTTCACTTTCTCCCCAGCTTACAGAAATTTGTTGTGCTTTGTTTTCATTGATTGCCTGTGCGAATGCATCGGCAAAACCAGTGTCGGTATTTGGCCCGACATAGACATTTATGTTTGCCTGTGGAGCCAGTGCACCTGACTGCTCTACATCAAGTGTTGTCTCGTCATAACCGTCCCAGCCAGAACCGCCATCAACATTTGTTTTAGTAATACGGTTCTGTTTAACAGATATTCCGGCATTGTTCCAGAATTGGTAGGCATCTTCTGAATTAAAATCTGCAAGTGTTACAATTCCAATCGTTTGTCCTTCCCCAGTGGCTCCTTTATCATAGAGCGGTCCTACATTATACTGCTTAATTAAATCCTGAGGCATTAGACTAAGCGGTCCCGTTGGATTTGTTCCATTTTCAGTTAAAGATACTGGCTGCTTTACAGCATTTGAGGTGAAATTGGAGTAGTCAGTTAATCCTAAAATGCAAAGGATATCCTCTCCAAAACTAGCAGGTACCTTTAAAACATCCTTTGTTCCATGAAAAATCTTCCCGTTATACTTTTCTTGCACTAGTTTAATAGAAAATGCCTTATTAAACTGATCCGCCGTTCCGTTTGCTGTAATGATTAAATTATTTGGATATACTTTTGATTGGATACCAAATGAACTTAAATATGTAGTCGCTTGTTGGACTAATTTTGGATTCGCACCATAGATTTGGCTGAATTGATCAACAGAAAGGTAAGTACGATAATTTTTGTTTCCTGGAGTTGTCGTATCACTAATGAAATGAGTAAGATTATTCTTATTATTAATTTTCATAACAATGTCAATCGTGACAGGCGTATCCCCAGGTAAATCCCCAAATACACTTGCATTTTGTATGACTTGCGGATTTTCCCCTTGTGGTACAACCACTTTTTGAGGACTATCTGCATTTGTCATCGAAGGTAATCCAGTTAAAAGCATCATGGCACTTAAGGTTGTGACAGCTGAAATCTTTTTCCAAATTTTCTTCATCCCATTCACCTCTTCCATTTAAAATAATCTTTTGTGTTACGAATAAATTATGGGGCAGAAGTAAGGATGAGACAATGAATAGATTTCTGACTGTTCCGACAATTTGCGTAATTATTAAGTTGTAAAAATAGTAATTTAATTTTTATTGTAGGTAAAAAGATGTTTTAATTGGATAAAAAATACAAAAAAATGATTTTAAAGACGGATATTTTAACATTGTTGCTTTTCTGAAAATGTCGAATATAATCAATTTATTTGTAAACATATTGGTGAACGTGAGTTAAAATTGAAGTTAGAGGGTTATGATGGAGGAATTTAGATGATTGAAAAGATGATTGAGTCTATGCAGCTTGAACAACCTGCAGCACAAATACAAAGAATACAAACAGATCACCGTTTGAAATTGCTTCAATTTTGGGAAATTCCTAAAGGAGCAAAAATATTGGAGATTGGCTGCGGTCAGGGAGATACAACAGCGGCCTTAGCGTATACAGTAGGTAATAGTGGATATGTCCATGGTGTTGATATTGCTCCGGAAGACTATGGGGCTCCGATGACGCTAGGGGAAGCACGTCAAAAGCTATTAGCTTCCAGTATAGGCCATTATATTAAAATGGACTTTTAGTTTGATATCTTAACAGATACAGATTCTTTTAAAAATAATTCCTTTGATTATATTGTTTTATCGCATTGTTCTTGGTATTTTTCATCTTACACTGAATTGGTGATGATCTTGAAGAGGGCAAGAGAATTAGGAATGAAACTTTGTTTCGCAGAATGGAATACAAACGTGATGTTTCCAGAACAACTTGCCCACTATAAAGCGATTATGATTCAAGCATTTTGTGAAAGCTTTAAATCAAACAGTACTTCTAATGTCAGGACAATTTTCACGATAAATGATATTAAAAAGGCAATGTCTGACGCAGGTTGGAAAATCGAAAAGGATACTGAAATCTATTCTCCAGATTTACAAGATTGCTTTTGGGAGGTAAGCATGACTAGGAATCTGTATCCTAAAGAAATAGAAAATAGTGCTAAAATGCCTGTAAAGATGAAGGAACTGCTGCTTTCTCAACTTGCTGAACTACCTTTAACTAATAAAAATGCTGGAATCAAACCGTTGTCAGCATATGTAGTGTTAGCGGAATAAACTTTTAAAACCATTTAACACGGTAATGTCTATAAAAGTGTTGAAAAGGGTAATGAAAAACATTGATAATTTTTTTTAAAAGAAACTCCATAACTGTTTCAAAACTAACCATAAAGTCATGATGAAAAATATAGGCTTTACAAATTTACTTCCTTTTGTTACGGCCACTTTTGTTCCTACTTTTGCACCTATAATTCCTGAAAGAGCCATAATAAGTCCATATTGATAATGAACAAAACCAAATTTAATAAATACGATTAGAGCAACGATGTTACTAGTCGTATTTAAAATTTTAGCATTTGCCTGAGCACTTACAAAATTAACTCCCGTAAACAAAAACACAAACAGTAAAAAAGATCCCGTTCCAGGACCAAAGAAACCGTCATAGAAACCAATAACAGTGCTCATGATGATCAAATAGGAAAGCAACCCGGCTGTAAGTGGTTTAGGATTTTCAAATTTTCCAAGATCCTTTTTTAGTAATGTGTAGATTAAGACAAATATCAAAAGAACAATGATAATGGGCTTTAACCATTCATTTGGCAATAATCGTACTGTAATAACGCCGAAGGCTGCCCCTAAAATGACAAATGGGATAATTTTTTTAATTAGTTTTACATTGACCTTACCGGATCGAATGTACTCATAGGAACTCATTACAGATGCAATGGAACCTTGTAATTTATTCGTTCCTAATACCATTTGTGGTGACAAACCGACTGATAATAAAGCTGGTACTGAAATTAATCCACCGCCACCAGCAATGGAATCAACAAAAGCTGTAATAAATCCGATAAATAGCAAAAATAGAATATGTTCCACTGTATATGCCTCTTTTGACAGAATTATATTGCTATAGAATAAAATACAATAAATTTAGCCATTAATAAATAGAAAAGTTTTAAATCATTGCTTTTTTATCACGAGAATCCAACATTGAAAATAACTTTTCTAATAAAGCAAAAGGCTTTTTCCTAAAATGGAAAAAAGAATCTCCATTTGATTTTATTCAATTATTAAATTTTCTGCTCCCTTGTCCATATTTTCATGATTTTGTGCTTTTCGTGAAAAAAATGAGGGAGTTGTCTGATGAGGAATTTCTTTATCATTTGTTTGGAGAATCTAGCTAAAAAATATGCTGCTTTGGACACTTACTGATAGAGGAACATATGTTATATGGTTCAAGGAAAAATTAATCAGTCATTGGATCAAACTAGAGATCACTACGTGAAGATGGTGAAGTACCAAAACAGGTTGTTAGAAATTAATTACTTTAAAATGGGAACCAAGGTTTAATGTACCTTGGTTCCTATTTCTATGGATTCAAAAAATATTTTTAGAGTCCAATTTACATATTTCGACTATTAGTCTACAATTTTATTAGAGTTAGTACTACTTTAAAATAAATACAAACAACATGGAAATAAAGGTTTGAAATTGTATGTTTTGTCAGTATGTAAAAATTTGATTAGAACTAAGGAAAGTTGAATCCAATACTTCTTTTTTTGCGAAATAGGAGGATTTGTCCATTTGAATATAAAACTTCGCACTTATATTGCTATCATATTTGCAGCCGTTATTTTTAGTTTAACTACCATCCTGACGATTAGCATTGGGAATCATTCTAGTCAAAAAGTAAAGAGTGAAATTGGTGATACCTTATCTACAGTTTCCTATCAGATGGCAGATAAGCTTGATTTTTTTATGTGGTCCCGTGTTGGCGAAATGGATATATTAAGTCAACTAAAGGATATAAAAAATCCGAATGATAAAACAGAGGTTCAAAAGCTTTTAGACCAGCTGCAAAACAGCTTCCCAGCCTTTACATGGGTTGGTTTAACGGATGTACATGGAAAAGTTCTGGTAGGTACTAATAAGATCCTGGCAGGAGTGGATATTTCTAATCGCCCTGTTTTTCAGCAAGGAATAAAAGGAAGCTTTATTGGAGATGTGCATAATGCTGTTCTTTTGGCAAAGCTATTTCCACAGAAAAATGGTGAGCCACTACAGTTTGTTGACATCAGTAAAGCTATTGTCGGTGAAAACGGAAAATTGATAGGTGTATTAGCTGCCCATCTAAGCTGGGAATGGTCATCACAAGTACAAAAAGATATTATAAAACCTATAAAGAATGATATAAAAGGTGCAGAAATCTTTGTGGTAAGCAAAAAGAATAATACAGTCATACTTGGGCCGAGGAAGATGGTCGGGAAGCCCCTGAAATTAAAGAGCATACAGCTTGCCCGAAAAGGACAAAATCATTGGTTATTAGAAACATGGCCAGATGGTAAGAAATATATGACCGGATATGCCTATGGTAACGGCTACCTCGACTATCCAGGATTAAGCTGGGCAACGTTAGTTAGAATTCCAGAGGAGACGGCGCTTTCTCCTGTAAAGGCATTACAAAGATCAATCCTGATTACTGGTGTCATTTCCGCCCTTATTTTTGCAGTGATTGGATGGTTTGTGGCTGGATTCATAACAAACCCATTACAGCAAATATCCAACACAGCCAACCGGCTTCTGGCAGGTGAAAAAGTAGAAATTCCGTTTTACAAGGGAATTAAGGACATAGAAATCCTTTCGTTATCACTTCGAGAACTAGTAGATTCCCTTGTTCGTACGGTTTCGGACCTTGGAAAAATGGAGAATCTTGCCCATCACGACACATTGACAGGACTCCTTAATCGTATTGCTTTAGACGAATATTTGGAAAGGTCCATGAAAAAAGCAACAGATTTAGGCAGATCACTTACATTTTTATATCTTGACCTGGATGGCTTTAAACAGGTGAATGATCTATATGGCCACCATATTGGTGATATGCTGTTGCAGGAAACAGCAAATAGATTAAAAAGCTGTATCCAAGGCGACGAAGGAGCATTCCGTATTGGTGGGGATGAGTTTCTAGTAGTATTGAATACTTCTTCTGAGGACCCTCAACTAAGAGCTAAGGCTGTAGGAGAAATGATTATTAACAGCCTCAATCAGCCATTTAATCTTAAAAATAACCAAATTGAAGTGGGATGCAGCGTCGGCGGAGCAGTCTGGCCGCAGGATGATGCAGAACCAATTGCTGTTAAGCGTTACGCAGATGAAGCATTATATGTATCTAAACGAACTGGGAAAAACAAAGTGAGTTTTCATAAACTAAATAAATAAGTCGTTTTTTACAAAAAAATTCTTTTTTTAAGGGAAGTTCACTAAAACACTAAGTGGGCTTTTTTTAATTTTTCAACAATGGATAAAATGTCACTTAAATACTCCCATTCTTTTTTTTGGAAAAAATAAGAAAATAATAAACTAACATGTTAAAATAGAAAGTACGATATTTAAAATTTAATAGATGGGAGTATTTATGAATGAAATCAATCATAGTGAAAGTAGGTCTATTGACTTGTTTCGTATTCCTAGGCTGCTCCTTTAAAGAAGCTTTCGCAGATATGACAATGTCATGGCCTTCTAAATGCTCATCATATGGTGAAGTTATACCCAACCAAAATCCCTCTCCTCAGCACATGAACTGTTTACTAACGAACGCTGCATTAGAAGCTAAGATTCCTCCAGAAGTTGTAAAAGCGGTTGCCTCAAAAGAAAGCGGTTGGAGACAATTTGACCAAAATGGTCAACCTGTTGTTACCCAAGACAGTGGAATAGGCATTATGCAAATTACAAATCAATCAAACTATGATCAACAAAGGTTAAAAGAAGATATTTACTACAATATCCAGGCAGGTGTAGAAACCCTTGTCAGCATGTATAACCGGATAGATTTACCCAAAATAAAAGATGTTGGATCAGATGTAATAGAAAATTGGTATTTCCCGGTTATGGCTTATAATGGTACGAAGCCTGTAAACAGTCCTCTATTTCAGACTGATGGTAGTAAAAATACAAATGCTTATCAAGAAAAAGTATTTGCTCTTCTTGAACAAGATAGTTTCTTACAGGATACTAAATTAGGGCTGTACCCTTTTAATACAGTCGACTTTGAATATCAAACCGGTAGTAACGAAAATATTGTATTCAAGAAAATGGAATATACATTAACCGACCAAATGCATGCCTCCAACTATTTTTTTCAAACAGGAGATAAAGTGTCTGTAACGACTGATGGTGTAAAATTAAGGTCACAACCGAGTAGTACTTCTTCAATTTTAAAAATATTAGGTAAAAATACCGGTTTGATTATTGATGGAGATTTTAAATATGACCAAACCTTAGGCAGTATAAATCAATTTGTTTGGTATCCAGTTAAAACGGAAGATCAAAAATTAGCAGGATATATATCTTCCGCTTATATTACTAAAAAATTAGATTTACCTTCAGTCAACCCTTTAGATGATAATGATTTATTTCTAACTGGTAAAGCTCCTGCGAATGTTAAGATACAAATCATGAAAGGAACAACGCTGATAGGTAGTACAGTGGCTGATGCAAACGGATTCTTTAAAGCGGGTATTCCTATTCAAAAGGCAGGAACACAACTGTCTGTAGCATATAAGGATAATCTAAATGCTTTAAGCCCATCTTCAACCATAACAGCAGCAGATAAAACAGCACCATTAGCCCCAATCGTGAACACTGTAACAAATAAATCTACAATAATATCTGGTAAAACAGAAGTGAATGCAATGGTGACCGTGGCAATTGCTGGGAAAACCTACACTGCTAAAGCAGACAGGTATGGAAACTATAAAATAGGAATTCAAGTACAAAACACGGGAACCACTATTTCAATAATCGCAAAAGATGGGGCTGGAAATGTAAGTCAAGTAAGGAAAACTACTATAGTAAGAGAAGCTCCAAATGTTCCAACTGTGAACGCTGTAAATACCAAGACGACAGCAGTAACAGGGAAAACAGAGAAGAATGCAAACGTAGTAATAACAATAGGAAAGAAAATATACACGGCAAAAGCAAATGCTAATGGGGATTATAAAGTGCTCATACCAAAGCAGCGAGCAGGAACAAAAATATATGTAATAGCAAAAGATGCCAGGGGAAAAGTAAGCGCAATAAGAACTGTTAGTGTGTTAAAATGAGTCAATTAAGAGGCAATCAATAGGCCTAAAAAAAATAAAAACCCTTGATTCATCTAACGGGTTCCGTTACCTATCGCAAACATTAAAAATGTGAATTAAAATGAGTGTCAAATTGTATATCAATTTGACACTCATTTTTTATTGGTATTTTGTGTAAAATGTACACTAAAATTGTATAGAAAAGTGTACACCAATTTGTAAAGGTACGCTGGCTGTTGTACCCTTGCAATTTTACCTGCATTTCGATATACAAATCTTCTACAAAAAAAGATTAGATTGGATGTTAAGTCTAAATACATTTGGATATCTATGTTAAGGAGAAATAAAGTTTGTGAATAAATATAGGTAAGCTAAGGTGTAGTTTTGTTTAATATGCAATGTTTTATTACGTATCATTTAAGAACCAAAAATAAATGTTAAATATTTAAATTAATAATAAAAAGCTCGAATAACTCAAAGCTCCATTAGTGCTGTAACTTCGTAGAAATTTTAGAAATTGTAAACCACATAGAAAGAAACATCAAAATTCCAAAAATGTCAGAAACAAAAACACTGCGACCGATAAATAAGTGTTCATAATGAAATAATGGTGTATTATAAATGGCAATAAAAATTGATAGTACAGCAAAAATAAGACTAAGTTTGTTCCTAGTTAATCTATAGAAGAAATATAAAAGAGGAGAATAAGCCCAAAATTGTGAAACATACCAAGCGTGTGATAGCCTAATCCCTGCTTTAGTATGAAAATTAATTAAAACTAAAACTAATAAGATGAAAAAGGCAATAACTGGGGCAAATTTCACCAACTTTAAAAGCCTAAAAATACGGTTATTTAGTTTATACGTTTTTTTGTCTTCTATGAGTAATTTCTTTGCAACAAAATTATTAAAATAAATAAACACTAAACTACAAGTAAATATTAATAGCTGCATTAGCCACCAACCCTATTTTTTTATCTAACTATAAATAAATTAGCACACAAATAGTAAAATTTGTATTATTTATTTTATTTGTGGAAAAATACTTAGTTCATCAGTAAAAAACACGCTGTTGAAGGATTTAGTTATAGGATTGCGAATAATTGCACTGAAACTAACGGTCAGTTTAGTTCAACAAGGTAAATAAAAAAGCCGATTCCTTAACTCCACAGGAAATGGCTTTTTTATGAATCAAAACTTCTTAGCGTTGTAAATCCGCATTTTCCTGATTCTACCCCTAATACAGTATAAGATGGGGTTTAATACGACTTGCCATAACAGGGGGCAATTAAATATGATCACATTGATATTTATTATTCTAGCTTTCTCAAATTTTTTTTTTAAGGGTAATTTTTATTGGAGATTTAAACTCAAAACTAGATGAAGACGGTAAATATGTTGAACTGTTGGGAAAGGGTATTCTGTTTGCTTTTGCATTTACTGCTCTCATTTTTATAAGTAGTAATAATGAAGCAATAAAGTGGTTTTGGAACATATTTGTTATAGCAGTATTTGGTTTCCAGGCATTTATAGATTGGAAATTTCTAAAGGGTTCAAAACAATATATCATATCGCTAATTGTCATGGTCTGTGGAGTATATTTAGTGAATCTCGTTTTGTAAAATTTTATAACTACAACACAAAAAGTGGCTCACTGGAAGTCACTTTTTAACTTTTTTCTTTATTATGTTTTAGTTTTCATAAATTGCTGTAATTGATCGCTTCAGTTAAATCTTCAATTCTCTTTTCGAAACGTACTAATAAATAAATAGCAATCACCACAGGAAACCAAAATTTCCTAAAGTCTCTACAACCTGTGACATATTTGTCCCCATCTTATCCCTCCTTTATATTTAAGCTCTGTTATAGCTGAATGTTGATTTCACTGTGCTTGAAAGATAAACTGTAAAATTCCGTTTAAATTAGGAAATACCCATATTCCCCTAAAAAATAAAGCAAGTTTTTCCATTTATATTATCTAAATCTTTGGATTTTGTCTTATTTAGAGCAGTTAATCGGAATATCTCTGCTTATAACTGCTTCTTAAGCCTCCACTATATACATTAGCTGGAAATTCTCCACCTATGAATTCTCATACCTACACGAAGATCAACAATGAATAATAACAGACATACATGCAAAAAAATTTGCACATTAATGAATGAAATTAACAGTTATCCACAGTTAATTTCAGGGTAGAGCCTATATTTAAAGAGAGAAAACCCAAGAAAAAATAAGCTACCTTCACTATTAAGAAAAGAACACTTCTAAAATTTCTCTTTTGAAAATTAAAATGACCGAACATGATTGTTAGATCATTAACTACTTCTTTTTTATTATTTTTATAAAGGTACTAAAGGTATGTGGAAAAATTTTACAGTTCCGATAACTTTTCATTTTATTTCTGTTCTAAATCCTCACGCTTATTTCTTTCAGTATTTAACAAAGATTTTTTTATTTTTGGATTTATAATTGAAAGTATTTTTAGGGGTAGCATCAGGAAAATGTGGATTTACAACGCTAAGCATTTTGAAATATTGAGAAGCCATTTACATTATGTTAAACTCTTCTGTATATTGTCACACTATTCTATATTATTAAAAAGTAGGGAGATTAGATTATGAATGCTGAATTTATAAAGGTTCAGGACGTTATTGAAAATTATAAGTCTGCCGTTTATGAACAGGATGTTGAGAAGTTTGTATCAACATACGCAACTAACATTCAAGTTTATGATTGCTGGGAAGACTGGGAGTGTAAAGGTATTTCAAAGTGGAAGGAAGCTGTGAATGGCTGGTTCAAAGGCTTGAAAGAGGAAGGTGTTCAACTCAAAGTAGAGTTGAATGATTTAGTTATTGAAGAGAATGCGGGACTTGCCTTTATACACAGTAATGTGTCTTTCATAGCTTACAATGGGTCTGGAGAGAAACTACGCCAGATGACTAATAGATTTACATTTGGATTAAAAAAGCAAAATAATTCTTGGAAAATAATACATCAACATTCTTCATTACCCATCAATATGGAAACGGGAAAAGGCATTTTTAATTTAAAGTAAAAACCAGAACTAAATAAAATATAATCATTTCTTAAATTATAGGGGTATTCTTTAAATAGGGCTTTAGCCTGACAGCAATCGGGACTGTTTTTCGTCATCTATTTTTCATAATTTCTAGCTAAGCTTTGTTAATAGGAGTGACCTATACTAAAAAACTCGCAATTTCTTTATTTATTACTGTAATTCTTACCGCTGTTATAATAAATATTTTCTGATTTTACTCTCACATTGACAGCCAGGATGATATTTTTGAATGACAATCTGTGAGTATCATTTGGATTTTAGTTCTGTGGAACCACAATATCCTAAAGTCCTAGGTAGGGACGAACTAATCATTTTTCTTGTTGTTTAAGCATAAGTAACCACCAAAACTTGATAAGGCTATTATAAAGAAAAACACATTGAATTGGGGAATTCAATGTGTTTTTCAGCGGCTTCTCAAATGAGAAAGGTATTTTTTTATTATTCAGGCTTAACAGCTATAAATTCGTCAATAGTTTCAGGGGTATTTATACCTTCTTTTCCTTGAAAAAGATCGATATTAACGGTCACATCCATACAGCCAAGGTATTTTCCATTTTCATCACGTACTGCCATGAATTTTTGGTAAATTTGACCAGATTCACCAGAGCGTTTTGGGAACCAAAATTCCCATTCGTCGCGTGTTCCTGAACGGAAATCATTCAACAATTTTTCAACGTGGTGAGCCACTTTTGGGTGAAGCTCAAGCACAGGGCGACCAATCGCTTCTTTACGGCGACCATGCACGCGGTTTGGATTATTTGAATACCAGCGGAAAATATCGTTGGCATCGCAAAAGCCCATTTCAAATGGCAAAAGTTTGATGATTGAATCCAAAGTGCTTGCTTTAATCGGACCAGTTTCAAAATTAATCACAGCTTCAGGACTAATTAAATCCGACAATTTTTCTTCGAACATATATAAATCTCCTTTACGAGCGTAAAATAATATAAATAGTAGTGAGCAAAAAAGCCGCCTTCTAATATTATAATCTATTTATTACTATTAGCAAACGAAGTATATTGGAATAAAAGTGAAGGGCATATAGGGTGTTTAATCGAGCAATGGGATTCTATTATTCTGAAAATATACATAATAATCGGGGGGATATTTATGTTTTTAGAAATAAACGAAAAGCTTGTGAAAATACAGGTGCTATTACGCAAAAAAGAAAAGTATCAAGTGCAGTTAAACGAATACGAAAGGGAATGGGAATCCATTCAGGAAACGATCCGTCAGTTGGAAAAAACCTTGCAATCTGAAGAAAAAGATGTCAAAAGATTGGAAGGAATCAGCCTAGCGAGTCTATTCGCTGCACTGTCCGGAACAAAAGAGGAAAAGCTGGTGAAAGAAAAGGAAGAACTTGTGATTGCGCAATACCGTTTGGAACAAGCGACTCGAACATTGAAAGACATTGAAGAATCAAAACGCCTAATAGAAAATCAATTATCGGAACTCGGTAATATTGAAAATCAGTATGAAAATCTTTTATTGGAAAAAGAAAGGCTGGTCAAAACAAGTCAATCCCCAATGGCGAAAAAAGTGTTGGAAATGAGCGAACAGGAAGGAATCCTTCAATCCAAGATGAGGGAGTTGGATGAAGCAATCGTAGCCGGTGAAGACGTATCGCAATTGCTGGATGAAGCATTATTGGCACTGAAGAAGGCACAAAGCTGGGGGAATATTGACATTTTCGCTAAAGGCGGTTTTATAACGGATATGGTAAAACATCAGCACATTGACCATGCGGAAGAGGTGATTAGAAAGGGACAGGCAAGCATCCGATCCTTTCAAAAGGAACTGTTGGATGTAAACAAGACGACCAATATCGAAATCAACATCTCTGGCATGCTGAAGTTCGCTGATTTCTTTTTTGACGGATTTATTTCGGATTTTATGGTGCAGGGAAAAATCAGTAATGCGTTGAACCAAACCAGGGATGAATATGACAACGTATCGGAAATTGTCATGAAATTAAATTTGGAATACAATGAAACGCAAAAAGAACTCGAAAAAATCCAAAAAGAAAAACGAGAAATAATCGAAAAATTGTAGCTCACTGATTAATAAATCATTCCATTTACAAGAAGGTGAAGCCATACAGTTTCTTGCAAATTGCAAACATAAATATATGAACTTAACAAATCAAGATGTAAATATTGTTATGCTTCTATATCATGAATAGAAAGGGGGATTCTACTATAAATAACTATGTGAAAAGAACAATTAGGCTGATATTTGGACTTTTTTTATATGCACTCGGCTCTTTTTTAAGCATACAGGC
>JAUZPL010000010.1 GCA_030705955.1 Bacillota bacterium
TCTCATTCAGAGATAGAAGGGGAGGGCTTTGGAGTGTAGCTAATCATTTTAGCTACTATCAGAAGGTAGAGAAGAAGCTGGTCATCGCCGACGACAACACTCCTGATATAGTTCAAAAAATTTTTGATTGGTATCAGGAAGGTGTCACGGGTATGCAGGCAATTTCAAATCGTTTGAACAAAGAAGGAATTCCTACACCGGCGCAAACTCATTGTTACTAATTCGCATGTACTTAATTCATACAATGAAATGAAAAGGATAGCTGGTGATCATTCCAAAAGCGCTCTAAGACAGCCAAATACTTTAAATAAATTACCAAAAGTTAGATAACGCGGAGAGTTAGGTTTAATAGATTCAGCTTATTCTTTCACTTATCCTATATACCATATAAGTCCGGTTCTAGTTTTATCATATCTTTCTTTCATTGTGTTAATATATCTATCTTTTACTGTTCTATCACCAATATATATTAATATAGGAATTGTTATACTTTTTATTTTATAGGCAATTTCCTTTACTTCATCTGGTGTGAAATTTAGTGGATTCATTTTATAGTCCCCATTAATCAATTATATTTAAGAACAATCACTAATAAACTTTAGATTAACTATTTGAAAACCGCTATAAATAACACCGAATATTTCAAAAATAACTGTACTTAACGAACAGTCTCTAAATTGATGAAGAACATAACAAATAAGAAAGTAGGTGCACAGTACAACGATACAGCGCATTCAAAAAACATTTATTTGTGCTGACTTTGTGAAGGAATGTACCTAAAGTAACGGGTGCGATTGCAGAATAATCTAATCACTTTTTTTGTTAAACTGGGGGAAATCAATTGTTGAAAAAAAGTTTAAGAGATAAATATAATGATACATTTGAAGTAGTCAAAAAATCTTTTGAGGAAGACTTTAAAAAGTCAAATGATTGTTTCCAGAATGCTGATAAGATCTTAAAAACGTTGTACAAGAGTTGAGCAACTGGGATGTGGGGTAGCAGCATCCCTTTTTCTTATTATGCCTTCGATAGTTCAAGGAGAGTTTTTCAAAGTAAATGGTGAATATCATATTTTGAAGGGGTGATTGCAGTAGAGTAAGTGATTTTTATAATCTTGGTTTAATACTTTGAAGGAAGGGATTTATAACTATGAATACAAAACTAATAATAGTAGAAGGTTTACCTGGATTTGGAAAATCAACCACTGCAAAGCTAATAAATGAAATTTTGACCCAAAATAAAATTGAAGTCGCACTATTTTTAGAGGGAAATTTGAACCACCCAGCCGACTATGATGGTGTATCTTGTTTTAAAAAATTTGAATTCGATAGATTATTATCTAACAGTGGGGATTTTAAAGAAGTGCTGCTTAAAAGAGTTCTAAAAAAAGGAAGCAATTATTTATTACCATACAGAAAGATAAAAAATGAGTTTGGCGACCAGTTTTCGGACGAATTATTTAACACTATTTTTAAAAACGATATATATGAATTACCATTCGATAAAAATGTTGAATTAATTGCTGACAAATGGAATGACTTTGCTAAAATCGCTCTAGAAGACAGTAAGGTTTATATCTTTGAATGTTGTTTCATACAAAATCCATTAACTATTGGGATGGTTAAATATGGTGAACAAAAAGAAAAAATAATAAATTATGTAATGAAAGTTGCAAAAATTATAGAGAATTTAAATCCAATGTTATTGTATGTAGAACAAGATAATCTTGAATTTTCATTTAGGAAGGCATTAAAAGAAAGAACTCCAGAATGGTCCGCAGGAATTGTCGACTATTATACTAACCAAGGCTATGGGAAAGAATATAACCTTTCAGGTGTAGAAGGAGCGATAAAAGTTCTTGAAGCTAGAAAGAATTTAGAGTTAGAAATATTCGATATGTTAAAAATGAAAAAAGAAAAAATCAATAATACAAAATATGAAATTGACTCATATAGGTCAATGTTAAAAGATAAGTTAGCATTACAAATGGTAAAATAGCTTTTTAAATTGGGTTCTATTATTAAGGACCCTAGCTGCCAATTGAGGCAGCATTTTTCTTATTGCACGAACAGGGGCTTTAGTTTAATAAGACGTTATAAATTTAAGGTGACAAAAAGCTCCATAATCCAGAAAAAAGGCGTGTAAAACTGATGTTAGTTTACACGCCATTTCCATTGTCATTTATATGATATGCATCTCAAAACAGAAACCTATAATATACCGTCTGCATTGCTTTTACCTCATATTTATTATGCCTTTTCAGAAATAGGATCCTTGGCCATTTCCCTTGCTGTCTCCACTGCCTTGCTCTTTGCCTTCTCTATAATTTCAGCTGCCATCTTTGGAAAGTGATCCATTCCCTCAGCAATAACGGAATCCATTACTTCAATTCCAAGAAAACCTAGTGCTGTTCTTAAGAAACGATCACCAAATTCAAAATCAACTAAAGGTCCGGATGAATAAATTCCACCTCGAGTTTGGATATGGACTCCCTTTTTTCCTTTTAAAAGACCATCTGGACCATTTTCCGTATTTTTAAAGGTTTTATTTACAATAAATAAATTATCAAGAAATGCTTTCAAAATCGAAGGTGATCCAAGATTCCAGAGTGGTGTTACAAACACATAATAATCCGCAGCAATAAAGCGATCTGCCAGCTCATGCATTTTCGTTAATTTTGTTTGCTCTTGTTCTGTAAGCTGATCAAATTTATACCCCATAAACGAAAGCTTGGCTCTCCCATATAATAGATCCATATCTATTTCTGGAATCTCCATATCATATAAATGCATGTTTTCAATTTCTATATTTGGCTGGTATTTTTTAAACTCTTCAAGGAATGCTTCCCCGATTTGTAATCCTTTAGAAAGCTTGATCTCCTTCTTAGGATTTACCGTTATATAAAGAAGTTTTGACATATGTATCCCTTCCCTTCTTGCTCATTTTTTCTTACCAATAATATTACTATAAAAACTATTTGTTCACTGTTGAACAATAAGTGAAGTTCTTGAATGTTTTGTGTCCCATTTATTTCCTCCCTTTTTAAATTTAACAGCCTATTTTTGAATAATCCGTGACAATACTTCACAAAACGAAACAAAAATTAGTAAAACTAATTAAAAGTCACAGTGGAAAGAAGGAAAGTTTTCTATATTAAGTTTATTGATATGGAAGGAGTGGGATATGCGGTGGAGGAAAAAACATACACACCCGACGAGGTTGCCCAGCTATTTCAAATTTCTAAGCATACCGTTTATGAGCTGATTAAACGGGGAGAACTTAGAGCTCTAAAGATTGGCAATAAAATGAGGATTGAGCAAGCTGAACTTGACAGATATAAAGATCGGGCAAAGGCACCACCAAAAAGAAATCGAACCGAACCATCCGAAATATCTGAACAATATTTTCATCCAATCCGTATTACTGGTAGCCATGATATACTCGTTGAGCACTTTGTTAAACAAGCATCAAAAGCCCTGCAATTACAAATTCAGCCATCCTTCATCGGTAGTTTAGAAGGGTTAATGATGCTCTACCGTGGCCAATCAGATATTGCTGCTATACATCTACAAGATCCATCATCACAAGAATACAATCTTCCATTTATACACCAGCTCTTCATTTATGAATCCATTTCTGTTATTCGATTTTCTTCAAGAGAACAAGGTTTTATTGTTGCAAAAGGGAATCCAAAAGAAATTACTAGCTTTCGAGACCTAATCCGAAAAGAGATTCAATTTGTCAATCGTCAAAAAGGATCAGGGACAAGATTCTTACTAGATTCAAACTTACTATCACATGGGATTAAGCCAGAACAAATTAAAGGCTATGAAACTGAGGAATGGAATCACTTAACCACTGCCTCATACATAAGTAGGGGAATTGCTGACGTTACCTTTGGGATTCGTTCCGCTGCTAGCCATTTAGATCTTGACTTTGTCCCTATTACGAAAGAGCAATTTGATCTCGTTTTCCGTTTTACAAATGAAAATAAAGGGTACTTAACTCGTTTGATCAAGTACTTACAATCTAATGAATTTAAAAGTAGCTTAACAGATGTTGAAGGCTACGATATTCATGAATTAGGCACTATTATCTACCAATATAATGAATTAGAGGATATAACGTAACTGTGAAAACGCCTGCAGCTGGCACAGGACAAGCATTGGCAATGGGACCAAAACGGGGAGCAGTTGCTTTATTAGTCCACGCACCAGTTGCTGAAAAAGTTTTATCCTCTTGCTTTATCCTAATTGGAAAAGACCCCTTTAATGATTGGGGTCTTTTCTCTTTATTCTTCCCTCGGAAACCAAAGGTAAATACTTGTTCCCATGTTTATTTTACTTTTAACCTTAATCCGTCCCTGATGAGCATCCATGAGGGCTTTGACAATAGATAAGCCAATCCCGACACCACCTGTTTTCCTATCCCTTGACTTGTCTCCGCGATAGAATCGCTCAAAGATATGTGGAATGTCTTCCTCTGCCATTCCGGCACCCTCATCTTTGATTAAGAAACAAACATAATCATCTTGTTCAGATAACACAGAAATGGTTACACTTTTTCCTTCTGGCGTATATTTTAAAGCATTATTTAATATATTCGTTAAAATTTGGACAATCTTGTCTTTATCCCCATGAAACCATTCCTCTTGTAATGGTTCTTGTTTAAGGAGTTGAACACCCTTTTGAGTAAACAATGGCATGAACATATCCCAAAGTGCTCCAAGAATGGCCCCCGCTTCAAGGTCTACCATTTCAAGCTTCATTTGCGGATTTTCTGCAGCAAGCAGTTTTTCAAGTTCATTTACAAGCCGAACTAGACGCATTAATTCTTCATGACATTGTTCTAATCTTTTTGGTGTTGGTTCCCAAATACCATCTTGAAATGCTTCAATTTGGCTCCGCAATGTGGCCAAAGGAGTCCTAAGTTCATGGGCCAAATCCCCCGTAAATTGTTTACGAAGCATTTCTTCTTTCCCTAGTGATTCTGCTAGTTTATTAAAGGAAATTGCTAAATTTTTCACCTCTGAAGGCAATCCTTTCAAAGGTATGCGGATATCCAAATTATGTTCTCTGAGCTCTTTTGCTCCGAATGATAATTTATTTAATCCAGACGTCAACGTTTTGGAAAAAAACAAACTAATCAAAATGGCCAAGACAATCGTCAAGCATACTGCCGCATAAATATATAATTGAATCCTTTGTAAAAAGGTGGATTCATCATTGATTAGTCCTTCAGGGTAATGAACAATTAGCTTTCCTACCATTTTTTGATTCACAAAAATATTATATGTTGAAAAATCCCACTTTTCATCACTTGTAGAAGAGTCCACTAATCCGAGGCTATTTACCTGTTTGTTTAATGGAAATAGATTTATTATAGATTTTCCATCACGGCCCTGTAGCTCAAAATAAAGCTGATCATACATGGCATGTGTATGAAATAATACCACAACTGAATCACTTAAAAGTGTACCTTTTGTTTTATAATTTTTTTCTATTTCATTCAGTACCGGATTAATCTCTTTCTCTCTGTTTACCTCTAAATAGCTTTTAAAGCTCTGTTCAAATCCATACTGAATAAAAAAGCTTACAACCAATACCCCAACAAGGGACACGATTAAAAAATAAAGTAGAATTCTAAACCGAAGTGTTTGCAGCATCCAAAGTTCCTCCAAATTTATATCCCATACCAAAAACAGTTAAGATAAAGATTGGCTGTCTCGAATCTTCTTCAATCTTTTTGCGGAGGTTTTTTATATGTGTATCAATGCTGCGCTCATAGCCTTCATAAAAGAATCCTTCATCCTGAATTTTTTCTAGTAAATCTGCACGGCTATATACCCTTCCTGGATTCATTGCCATATTTGTTAAAAGCTTATATTCAATTGGGGTTAAATTAATATATTGACTGCCAGCTGTTACTTCTTTTTTATCCAAATCAATCACGAGATTACCCCTGTTGAATTCAAGACGTTCCACCTTTTCAGATTTCTTTACACGTCTTAAAATGGCTTGAACACGAACAACCACTTCTCTTGGGCTAAATGGCTTTGTTACATAGTCATCCGCACCCATAACAATTCCTTTTATACGATCATCTTCCGTTGATTTTGCTGTTAACATGAGTATGGGGACATCGGATTCTTTTCTTACCAAACGGCATACTTCCTCACCCGAAATATCTGGCAACATTAAATCGAGAATGACTAAATCTGGAGTCACTGTTTTTATTTTCTTTAAAGCATCAATGCCATTATCAGCACTATGAATTTCATAGCCTTCCCTTTCAAGGTAGGCCTCAAGGACTTCTATGATTCTCTTTTCATCATCTACAATTAGAATTTTCACCATAATCCCTCCCACAATACTAATATATCACTTCCACTCCACAAATTTTTCAACTTCACAAATTCTCCGATTTTAATTTATTTTTCACCTTCATAAATTCCCCATAAGTTCTTCATAACATCTACAACTCTTCTCGATAAGATAATACTGTACTTACCAAAGACGAGATCATTTCTTGAAAAGGTCAGGAAGAATTTTGTATTAAGTAATGTACTTGATTTCATTAATCTCGTTTCTTATGTAATACATTTGCATTAACCATCTTGCTCAACCCTTGATTTACCTCTCTTTTTACATATGGTGCCCCGGACGCTGGGGTACCTTTTTTTTTTGAAAATTTTAAGCATCCATGTCCCGTCATGTAGTATTCTGTATATATGAAAGGGCGGATCCTCCATGAATAAAATCTCCTTTAAAATTGGACTACTATTTTTTACGGCTATTTTTTTGATAGAATCCATTTCTATGGTTTTTTTACATAATACAATCATTCATTCACGAGTTTACGATGAGCTTTCTGCCCTTCAAACACGCGGCAATAATCATCGAGAAATTCTGGAGGCAGCCTTCCAAGAAGAAACGATTAAACATATTGCCCTTATGGAGTCCCGAACAGATACCCAGGTTATCTTAACTAATCCAAAAGGGACTATTTATATGTCATCAAATAAAGTAACTCCTGAAATGAAAAAAATAATGAAACTGACTCCTAAAAAGGTCCCTCATAAAGGTTTGATTTTAGAAGATGATTGGCAGCATAAGGCCTACATTGCCTCTACCAGTCCAATTGTTATTGATGGTAAGATGAATGGCTACGTCTACATGTTCCAAAAAACATTAAAGATAAAGGAACTCATCTCTGATTTAAATGGACACTTCATTCTTGCGGGGGCACTATCTTTGCTTTTTTTGTTCATCATGATTATGTTCCTTACACGATTTGTTACACACCCACTTGTTCAAATGAGTGAAGCGACAAAAAGAATGAGCAAGGGTGACTTTTCTGTTTCGCTTCCCACATTAGGCAAAGATGAGCTAGGTGATTTAGGTAAATCCATTAAGATTTTAGCCCATGACTTAGACATCCTAAAGAATGAACGAAATGAGTTTTTAGCTAGTATTTCCCATGAACTACGTACTCCGCTTACTTATATTAAAGGATATGCAGAAATTGCAAAGCGCCCGGAAACAGAAACAGCAGATCGGGAAAAATATTTAGGTATTATTTTTGAAGAAGCTGTAAAACTTTCCAACCTTGTAAAAGAATTATTTAATTTAGCAAAAATCGATGAAAATAATTTTTCCATCCAAAAGGAATCTGTTCACCTATACCCATACTTTAAAACCATATGTGATAAAATCTCTCCTGCTTTTAAGGAAAATAATATGGAGCTTGTTTTTAACTGCTCTACCAATATTTACGCAGAAATTGATCCGATTCGTTTTGAACAAGTCATCCTAAACTTACTCGACAATGCACGTAAATATTCTGAACCTTTTACAAACGTAATAATGGATGTTGAAGAAATGGCAGATAAGGTTTTCATTAAAATAATGGATCGAGGAAAGGGTATCCCTGAGAAAGATCTCCCAAGAATATTTGAACGTTTTTACCGGGTTGATAAATCGAGAACACGGGCTCTTGGAGGAAGCGGTTTAGGCCTTTCTATCGTGAAGCAATTGGTTGAGGCACACGGGGGAGAAATAAATGTTATCAGTGATCCTAACGAGGGAACTACTTTTGAAATTGTTTTGTAAATACAGCAAAAAGCCCTTCAATGTAGGGCTTTTTGCTATTACTGTAGCATATTTAAAAATCTTTTAGTCCGTTCTTCCTTTGGATTTGTGAAAATGGAATCTGGTTTTCCTCTTTCCACAATGACACCTTGATCCATGAAAATCACTTCATCAGCTGCCTCTTTCGCAAATCTCATTTCATGGGTAACCACAATCATGGTCATACCTTCATTTGCTAAATCCTTCATAACTTTTAAAACCTCACCTACAAGCTCGGGGTCAAGTGCTGAAGTAGGTTCATCAAAGAGCATAACTTCCGGTTCCATTGCTAAAGCCCTGGCAATGCCAACCCGCTGCTGCTGGCCGCCAGATAGGTGGGCTGGATAGGTATCCACTTTGTCACTTAGCCCTACTTTGTTTAAAAGCGCTCGAGCTTTTTCCTCCGCAAGCCTTTTATCTTCTTTTTTTACAATGATAGGCCCTTCCATTACATTCTCAAGTGCTGTCTTATGAGGAAATAAATTGTAGCCTTGAAAAACCATTCCTGTTAGACGTCGAAAGGCGGCAATACTTTTTTTAGGAACTGTATGTGAAAAATCCAAGCTTTGCCCTTCAATAGAAATATTCCCTTCAGAAGGGGTCTCTAGTACATTTAAACAGCGAAGCATTGTTGTTTTCCCAGAGCCAGATGGTCCAATCACAACAACAACCTTTCCTTTTTCAACCTCTAAATTAATTCCTTTTAACACTTCAAGCTTGTCAAATCGCTTGTGTAAATTTTTTATTGAAATCATAGGCCATCAACCCCCTTCTCCAAAATTTATGATGCATAACGATCAAGCCTCTTTTCCAAAGCTTGCTGAATAATGGAGAGGAAAAAGCAGATTACCCAATAAAGAAGGGCTGCTTCTGAATAGACCAGTAAAAACTCGTAGTTCGTTGAAGCGATTTCCTGTGCTCGCCGGAACATCTCTGTCACAAGGACTAATGATGCAAGGGAAGTATCCTTAACGAGACTAATAAAGGTATTAGATAAAGGCGGTATCGAAACCTTAGCTGCCTGTGGAAGAATGATTCTCCTCATAACCTGTGAATAGGACATACCAACTGAATATCCTGCCTCCCATTGACCTTTAGGTATGGACAAAATAGCAGCCCTGATAATTTCAGAGGCATATGCTCCTACATTCAATGAAAAGCCAATTATGGCTGAAGTATACGGATCAATTGTCACTCCAATATTCGGTAATCCGTAGAAAATGATAAATAACTGCACTAATAGCGGGGTTCCGCGCACAGCTGAGATATAAATCCTGGCAATGACTTGCAGGGCTTTCACATGTGAAATACGAGCAAGTGCAGTTAAAATAGCTAGAAACAACCCACAAATAAAAGTAATGATCGTTAATGGAATGCTATAAAAAATAGCCCCCTTTAAAAGGGGCATAAGGGAAGTTTTTGCAATATCCATTAACCTTGCAGCATGTTCCGGATCGGGAAAAATACTATTTAAGAACATTTTCACCAAACCATTTCTTAGAGATTTTATCGTATGTTCCATCCTTAATAATATCTGTTAAAGCTTTATTAACAGCATCAACAAGGGTATTATTACTTTTTCTAAACATAAATCCACTTGTAGAAGCATCACTTGATGTTGCCACAATCTTAATTGGTGCATCTGGCTTTTGTTTTTTAAAGTCTAAGAATGAAAGCTTATCATTAATGGTTACATCAACTCGATTTGATGTAAGAAGCTGAATAGCCTGGTCAAAGCCTTCAACACCTACTAACGTTGCACCAGCTTTTTTAGCGATATCAGCATAGTTACTTGTTAAAGATTGTGCTGATTTTAACCCTTTAATATCGTCAAAGCTTTTTACTTTAGTATTATCCTTCTGCGCAATAAGAACAGCTGAAGAAGTAATGTAAGGGCTAGAGAAATCATACTTTACTTGACGGTCTGGACGAATCCCTACTTCGTTAGCAATCATATCAAAGCGATTTGCATCTAATCCAGCAAACATGGCATCCCACTGAGTTTCTTTAAACTCTGGAGTTACTCCTAACCGTTTAGCTACTTCTGTTGCAAGATCAACATCAAAACCAGTTAATTTACCACTTGCATCATGGAAGGTAAACGGAGGATATGTTCCTTCAGTACCAATTAAAATTTTTCCGTCTGCTTTTATTTTGCTAAGTAAATCCTGTGAAGAAGCATTTCCTGAAGTCTTTGATTTTTTCGTATCTGATGCATTATTACTTGTACCGCATGCAGCTAAAACAACCATAAAGCTAAGCAATAAAGCAAATAAGCCAACAAATTTCTTTTTCAATGCAAAATCCCCCAATTCATATTGTTATTATCGGATTAATTTATATTATTACATCTTTTTCATTCTGTCAAAGACAAAAAGTGGATTTTATTAAAGAAATTTCTGTAAGATTAAGGCTATTACGATAAGTATTAGATAATTAAAGACAAATTACACATAGAACTTTCATATAGAATAAAAACGAGGAGATTCAATCTCCTCGCCTACATTACTTCCACCAGCTATCAAACATGGTTGTAGGAAGTCTACGTTTATGTTCTGTTAAAAGATATCTTTCTTCTATTTTAACTGCAATTTCCTTTGCTACAGGTTTCCCCTCAAGATAATCATCAAGCTCATCATAAGAGATTCCAAGCTCTGTTTCATCCGCCTGCCCTGGTCTTTGATCTAATAAATCTGCAGTTGGCACTTTTAAATAAAGACGTTCATCTGCCCCAAGTTCTTTTAATAGTGCTTTTCCTTGGCGTTTCGTTAACCCGGATAATGGAAGAATATCTGCACCACCATCACCGTATTTTGTATAAAAACCGGTGACAGCTTCTGCTGCATGATCCGTTCCAATGACAAGAAGCCCTTCCATTCCGCCAACCGCATACTGAGCAATCATTCTCATTCTTGCTTTTACATTCCCCTTTTGATAATCACTCAAAGGCTTATCAGCAAAAATTTGATTATATTCCTTTTGAACATCTTCGACTGGTTCTTTAATATTATAGGTAACACTGCGATTTGCACGAATAAAGTCTAATGACCTCTGAGCATCTTCTTCATCCTGCTGGATTCCATATGGGAGTCGAACGGCTATAAAGGTTGCTTCGTTCCCTTCACTTCTTAATTCTTCAACTGCAAGTTGTGCAAGCCGGCCTGCTAGTGTAGAATCCTGCCCCCCACTAATTCCAAGGACAAATCCTTTTGCCTGTGTTTTTAACAAATAACTTTTTAAAAATTCTACTCGCTTTCGAATTTCTTCACTTGGGAAAATTTCTGGGACAACATTCAAATCCTTCATAATCTGTTTCTGTAAACTCATTTTTTTCCCTCCATAAGGTTTATACGATATATGTAATTTACCATAAGTTCTCACTATGCCCAAATCATATCTCTAAGTCATTAAACCATGCAAGAATCTTTATTTTTATATATGATATAGGAAAGGGCGGTGGTAAAAATGGAATGTTCCATTAATATTGGCCAATTTCAAGTAAATTCCCTTTCGAACAATGCCAACATAAACTTCGAATCCACTTTACAGAATAGCCACACAGCGAATTCTAAACTCATTGGCGGTTGTTTTAATTTTGGAGATGATTGTACAATCACCTGTACACAAAATATAAATTGTCCTCAAGACAACGAAAATAGGACAAATTAATATTTTCATTCCTTTTGTTTAAAATAGGATTGGAGTTAATCTATAAGTTAAATCATTTATATAAATGGAGGTAATATTTTGGATGCAAAAAGATGTAAGGACTCTAGAGTAATAAGAACAAGCAGAATATTCCCAAATGATGTAAATAATCATAATACACTATTTGGCGGAAAACTTATGAGTGATGTTGACATGATTGCATCAATTTCAGCTCAAAGGCATTCACGAAGAGAATGTGTCACAGCATCCACTGACTCGGTTGACTTTCTAAGTCCAGTTACACCGCTTGACTCTGTATGTTTCGAATCATTTATAACATGGACAGGCTCCACTTCCATGGAGGTTTTCGTTAAAATTATAGCTGAAAATTTAAAGACTGGAGATCGAAAAATTGCCGCTACAGCTTTTCTTACCTTTGTTGCTTTAGATGACAATGGGAAACCGGCAAGGATCCCTAGTGTCATTCCTGAAACAGAGGAGGAAAAAAAGCTACATGAAACAGGAAAAGAAAGAGCAGAAAAACGGAAAGCCCATCGAAGAGATAGTAAAGAGTTAGCAAGCTATTTAACAGTAGATAAACCATGGGAATAATAAAATGCCGCTTCCCCACCATATATGGGCTAGCGGCTTTTTTTCGATCTTGGCTGAGTTTTTTCGGCCGCCACAATAGTGTGAATGTCATTTGATAATTTTTGAATATTCGCTTTTCGATTGCGTATATTGAGTAAAATGACAATATTAATTTTATCCTTGTACATGATGTGGAATGACTCCCATCCTCCAAGGACTCCTCTGCTGAAAATAGTTTTTCCGCGATGATATAGGCCAAGACCATAGGAAGAGCGTGGTCCATGCTTTAGCATTTCAGTAAGACTTTTTCTATTGATTAGTTTTCCGCTCATTAAAGCTTGGTCAAATAGACTTAAATCATAGGTAGTGGAATAAATATCCCCACATCCAAACAACAGAGGTATGGTAAAATTCTTTTTTGGAATTAAATGAGTTACTCCTTTAAAATACCCAACAGAGGTATAAGATGTAGGATGTTTACTTGTCATAAAACCTGATGAACGCATGTGTGCTTTATTAAAAATATTTTTTTGAATGTAGTGGTGTAACGAGTCATTTGATACTTTTTCTATGACAAACCCTAGCACCATATAATTGGCATCAATATAATCCCACTTTTCTCCTGGTTGAAAAGCAACACCCCTCTTTTCAATTTCTTTCATTAAATCTTGCGGTTTTTGGTCATTCATATGCCAAATGGGTGGGCGTATGCCTGAAGTATGAGTTAACAAATGATAGAGCTTAATTTTTTTGCCATTTGGAAAACTCGGAATAAACTTAGAAATGGGATCTGTTATTTTCAACTTTCCTTTTTCCTGTAATTGCAAAATACTTGTTGCCACAAACACTTTGGTCATCGAGGCTATGGGATACGTTGTGGAGGGGGTATTTTTTTTTCTTTTTTTTATATTTGAATAACCCGCTCCTTCATTAAAAACAATCCCTTTATTCTTGACAACCATTACACTGCCGCTAATTTGTTGGGATTCTAAATAATTCTTTAGTTTTTTTTCAACCTGTTTATTCTTTTTGACAGTATATAATAATTCCTCACTTGCACTTGCTTTCCCGTGTAATAAAAATGCTGCATTTTGGCAGCCTGTTTGTGAAATTAGGAAAATACATAAGAAAAAAGGAATAATATATGGTTTCATAATTCCCACCAACTTTCAGCTACCAGCGATTTCTTTATGAACTAATTTCTTATTGTAACTTTTTTTAAATAACAAAGTAAGCTATTTTTATTACTTTCCAAAAATGTTAAAAAATAAAAATGTTAAAACCATCTTCGAGTGACGGAAGATGGTTCCTGTTATTTTTTCTAATGATTAAATTTGTAATAATCCTGAGAGTAATACGCCTGAAAGCCGCAAGATTCATATAACCTTAAAGCATGGGCATTTTTAGCTTCCACCTCAAGAAAGATTGGAAAACCTTTTTGACTTTCTTGGATTACCGTTTTTGTTAAGGTGTTTCTGCCAATCCCTTTACCTTGATACTTTGGAAAAACAGAAAAACCATAAATCCATGTTTCCCCATCTAAATGAGAGATACGGATTTTCCCAACCGTCTTTCCGCCATGCTCAATCATAAAATGCCCATCCGCTTCTCTATTTTTACGAAGGTTATTGTACTGCCTAGCATCCGCTTCCTTAAAACCAAAGCATTGAATATCTAATTGAATCTCGTCTTCTAAATCATTTTCAGTTGAAGGTCGTAAAGTGACTTCTTCGTTATCGATTAACTCTATCTCTTTCCATTGCATCTGGTATTCACTACAATCGTATTCGCACGTTATAGTTTGCAGAAATTCCTTTGCAGACTGAGAGTTACCAGGTGCATTAAGAAGGATCATTTGCGTATGCTGAAGGGTTTTAATAGCTTCATGAAAAAGCTTGGAAAAAATCCCTTTTCTTCGCTGTTCAGGTTTTACCATTCCACATAGCTCGACCTTACTCCCAAACCCATATATCCCAAGAAAACCGGTTAGTTCCCCGTTATCATAATGAAAGAGACATCTTGTGTCATCTTCACTCGATTTTCTTAACATATCCCAATTTAATTTAAGCTGAATTTCATCGGCTATTTCACACTCTTGTTGAAGGGCTTTAATCTCTTTTAATTGAGTATTTGTTACCATTTATACCTCCAAATAAGTAATTTTTGTTAGAAATCCTTCCAGCTACCATTAAAGACCCCTTAAAACCTCTCTTAGCTGGTCATTTCTTTTTTCCTTTTCCTCAACTGTGGCTAAGTCATATTTTTTCAACAGATGGAACACCTCATTTAACTGCTCCTGTACCGGATCCTTTTCAAAAAAAGAAAGAAACAGCGGTTCCAATTCATTTGGAATAAATTCTTCTTGTGCTTGAAATTTATTTTTAACGTCTTCTAACGTATGATCTAATTTACATTCGCTCATAAAGACACTCCTATCCTACTATTTACTTAAGAATAACAGATATATTTCCGATTACTCAATCAAACCACACCAAAATTTCTTTTTCAAATTTTATATTTTATAATACGAATACCCATAAGGAGAGCATTGAATTTAGTGAAAAAATCGAATAAACCAAAACCACCCATTCTCTCATAAGAACGGGTGATTAGTTTAAACTTTTTCATGATTTGTTACTTCTAAAACATCAAACAAAAAAACAAAGAGAGGAATTCCTACAATTAAGCCCCATATTCCAAAAAAGTGCTCTGAAAAAATAAGAATAATGAATGTGTAGAAAACGGGCAAATTTGTTTTTGATGACATAAGGTTTGGGTTCAAAATATAGGCTTCCACACTATGAACAATTAAAATGGCAATTCCAATATAGAGGACCTTCATGAATCCCCCTATACTATACGCAATAATACATAGTGGGATTAAGGAAAGAATGACCCCTGCCACTGGAATAAGGCCAAGTAAAAAGACCATAATAGACAAGCCGCCTAACTGAGGAAAACCTAGAATCCATAAAGCTATCGTTGTTAATGTACAGTTTGCAATAGCAATAATAAGCTGGGCCTCAATTACTTTTCCAAAGGTATTGGCAAATTTTTGTACAAAAAATTCTATTTCAAGATAAATGGTTGCAATTTTGCTCTTTTTGAATTTCTTAGTAAACTCAATTAATTCCGGTTTCTCTAACAGGAAAAAGATACTTAATAAAAGCGATAAAAGAACCTGTAAACCAACCCTGCTAATATCTGTAAAATACCTGATTAAAAACGTAAAGCTCTGTTCTAAATATGAGGATAGTTGTATTCTTTCCATTCGATTAAATAAATAGGCTAAAACTACATTATTATGCTTTGCTGTATAAAAAACAGTTAACTGACGGATTAATTCCCGGATTTCAGAAACAATCATAGGCAAATATTTAACTAGAGCAAAAGAAAGAAGCCCTACAATCAATATGTATAAAATCACTACAATCAACTTGCGGTTTAACGGAATTCTCTTTGATGTGTAGTTTACAAGTCTATCCATTAAAAAGGTGAAAATAAAGGTTAGTAAAATTAAATTCAGCATATCCTTTAACAAATATAAAACAATTGAAATAAAAACAAAAATTAAAATTCGTTTAAACCCTCTACTTTCCAATACACGATTTATCATATCCACTTATCAAACTCCATTTAATCAAATTTTTCTAAAAGGTCGATAATATTAATTATTTTACCAAATATCGGTGGGCTTATTTTCAGAAAAAGTGTAATATCCTATACAGTAGAAAAGAAGGATGATCATCCTTCTTTTATCATGGCCCCATTCTTATACTTCCAGTCTGAATAGCGGTTCTAAGTTTTCTCGAACATGGTTTATATAAAAGAAGTCATTTGATTTAGAATCATAGACATAATCCTTTTTCCAATCTTCAATTTGATCTACAATCTCTTCCATTGCTCTTACAAATAAAAAGACTTCTTCATCAGTCATCGTAGGATGTATAGAGCATCTAACCCATCCAGGTTTTTCACTTAGATTCCCCGTATCAACCTTATCCATAATTTCCTTAGACTTTGCTTGATCAAGATGATATAAATAGTGCCCATAGGTCCCTGCACAGGAGCAGCCCCCACGAACTTGAAATCCATACCGGTCATTTAATAAACGTACAATTAAATTATAATGCACATTTTCTACAAAGAATGAGACAATCCCCATCCGATCCTTTATGTGCCCATCTAAAATATGGAGGGTTGGGATAGATTCTAGACCCGAGAGTAAAAGTTCCGTAAGTGCTTGTTCTCTCTTAAGAATTTTTTCTACCCCCATCTGATTTTTTAAATTTAAACAAAGAGCAACTCGAATTGCTTGAAGGATGCCAGGTGTACCACCATCTTCACGAACTTCTATATTTGAGTAATAATGATGCCCACCCCATGGATTTGTCCAGGTAACAGTACCGCCTCCAGGGTGATCTGGAACCTTATTTGAATATAATTTTGAATCAAAAACGAGAACACCACTTGTTCCAGGTCCTCCTAAAAACTTATGAGGTGAAAAAAAGATTGCATCAAGCTTTTCTAATGGATCCTCCGGGTGCATATCAATATTTACATACGGAGCAGAGGCAGCAAAATCGACAAAACAAAAACCACCGTTCTGGTGCATAACCTGTGCAAGTTGATAATAAGGAGTCATGATCCCAGTAACATTGGAGCATGCAGTGAAAGAACCAATCTTAAGTGGTCGATCTTTATATTGAGTTAAAAGCTGTTCTAAATGCTTGGCATCTACTCTTCCATTTTTATCTGGTTCTATAATGACTACATCAGCTATTGTTTCAAGCCAGGACGTTTGATTGGAATGATGCTCCATATGGGTGATAAATACAACAGGACGATCCTTTTCATCAAGCTTTACTAGATGCTTTAATTTCTCATGAATCCTTAATCCCAGCATTCGTTGAAATCGATTGATCACCGATGTCATTCCAAAGCCGTCAAGTATCACAACATCATGTTCATTTGCGTTTACATGCTCTTTTATGATTTTTTTGGCTTCCAAATACATGGAATTCATCTTTAAACTTGTCAAATTGGATTCAGTATGAGTGTTGGCCATATAAGGACCAATCCATTCGGTTATCTTTTGCTCTATAGGGCGGTAAAGTCTTCCGCTTGCTGTCCAATCTGTATAAATAATTCGTTTTTTCCCAAAGGGGGAATCAAAATATTGATCATTCCCTATTACATGAGATCGAAAAATTTGAAAATATTCCTCTAGATTTTTAGCGTATCTTACCATTTTACTGCCGACCCTTGCTGTTATCATCTATTCGCCCCCTATTTTATTTTTAACTAATATATGCATCCACCTTTCAATATGTTTTTAATGGCTGTTGACAGGAAAGGATAGAACAAACGTTGTCCCTTCTCCTTCCTCACTTTCACAAACAATGTTCCCCACATGACTTTTTATAATCCGATAGGATACCATTAATCCTAACCCTGTACCTTTTTCTTTGGTCGTATAAAATGGCTCCCCTATCTTTTCTAGTAATTTCTGTGGAATACCACACCCATTATCCATTATTTTAACGACAACCATTGCGCCTTCTGTTCTACAATCAATAATTATTCTGCCTTTTGAATTGGATTCCATTGCCTCTATTGAATTTTTAACCAAATTCATGACTACTTGCTTTAATTGCTGCTTGTCTCCGTTAATAAATACTTGGCTGGCTGGGAAATTCCTAATAAGTTCTACTCCATAACGGAAGGTCTCTGCTTCAATTAGAAATAATACTTCGTTCAATAATTCAACGATATCAATTCTTTTAAATTCATTAGCTTGAGGCTTAGCCAGAATCATTAGCTCACCTGCAATACGGTTTATGCTCTCAAGCTCAGAATCAATAATTTCAAAGAACTCATCCTTAATGGCATCCTTATTTTCCATCATTAACTTTATAAATCCTTTTATGGAGGTTAGCGGGTTCCGTATCTCATGTCCAACCCCAGCTGCTAATTCACCAATCAATGCTAACTTTTCGGACTTAATCAAGGATTGTTCCGTTTTCTTTCTTTCAAGGATGTCAACAGCATAAATAATAAAGGATTTGATTTGTCCAGCCTCTATAATGGGGGATAAATTAGCCAACCAGCAAAATTCAAAGTCATCTATTGAATCGGCCCATTCGTAGAAGAAATTTTCCTTCCTTTTCCAGCAACTTTTGTATTGCTCAATCACATTTGCTGCGATTGCAGGTGGAAAAAGATCTTGAGGACGTTTTCCAATAACGTCGTCAGGAGTTAAATCAAATTGAGCCACCAATTGCCCCTCGCAAAATATGTAAAAGAAGTCCTCTCCCCTTTTTTCTACTTTTAAAATAAGCCCTTGTTGATATTGTATGAGTGTTTCAAGTTCCTGTTTTGCTTCAAGAAGAGTCTGTTCATATCTTTTTCTTTCACTAATATCCTTTAAAATACCAACCAAATAACAACAGGATGGACTTGGTTCTAAAAAGATAGGAATGATGGTCGTTTCAAATGTTTTTCTCTGATTCGATGCATAGACACCTATCTCAAATGTTAAAGTTTCTCTTTTTATAATGGCTTCTTTATATTTCTCTAGTAAATAAGTCGTTTCTTCTTCATTAAATAATTCATTCAACTGTTTACTTTTTACACATTCATGTCTTATTCCCATAATATTTGTAAATGCCCGATTTACTTCTACACACCTAAGTATTCCGTCTTCCTTTATCTCAAATAAAATCATCATATCCTCTAGGTTGTTGAAAATGGAAACTAAATGTTTTATATAAAAGGAATTACCTATATTTTTAAGGGAATTTTTCATAATGGCCCAACTCTCATTCATCGTTTTTCTACCTACTATATTTTAAGCATTCCTTTATTTCATTAAAATGGTATAAATCACGAAGTAAAAAAAGAAAAGGGATTGCATAACCCTTTCATTAATAGAAATATATCGGAAATGACATCACAAAGGACGTCCCTTTTCCTTCCTCACTATCACAAATAATCGTTCCTTCATGGTTCTTAATAATTCGATAGGATACCATTAAACCTAATCCAGTGCCCTTTTCTTTTGTTGTATAAAATGGTTCTCCAATTTTTTCGATTAACTCTTTCGGAATACCGTAACCATTATCTATAATTTCTATAATAATCTCAGATTCCTCAATTCTGCACTCTACTATAATTTTACCATCCACTTTACATTCAGTGGCCTCAATTGCATTTTTAATGAGGTTAATCATCACTTGTTTTAATTGCTGTTTATCTCCACAAATAAAAGCTTGCTTACATTTGTAAACCTTACTAAGTTTCATTCCTCGTCTAAAAACCTCTGATTCTAATAAAAAAGTAACCTCATTTAGCAAGGGAATCATATCAATCTTTTTGTAGTCTACAGCCTGTGGCTTTGCAAGAATCATAAGCTCTCCTGCAATGCGATTAAGGCTTTCCAATTCATTGTCTATCACGTCTAAAAATTCATCTTTAATCATTGCCTTGTTTTGTTTCATTAGCTTTATAAAACCTCTTATAGAGGTAAGAGGATTGCGCAGTTCATGCCCTATCCCTGCAGCCAATTCCCCTATTAAGGCTAGTTTCTCCGCTTTCATTAACGATTCTTCCGCTTTTTTTCTTTCACTAATATCAATTGCATAGATAATGAGGGAAGTGGTAACTTCATTTTCAATAATTGGACTTACCACAGCAAGCATATAATGATTATTTGCTGAAAGGGGATCAAAAGTCTCAAAAATCACTTTTTCCTTTGTTTCCCAACAATGATGATAATGCTTATTAATAGTAGAAGCAATGCTCTCGGGAAAAAGATCCTGTGGTCGACAACCAATTATTTCTTCTGTGGTCACATACAGCCAATTAACCAATTGCCCATCACAAAATGAATAGAAAAAATCATTCCCATGTTTTTCAGCTTTAAGAATAAGCCCCTGCTGATGTTGAAGAACTTTTTTTAACTCATTTTTTGCATCTATAAGAGCATTCTCATATTTTTTTCGTTCACTTATATCTCTTGTAACACCAAGAATATATCGGCTGGCCTGCTCTTCTCCGAGGAAAAGTGGAATAATGGTTGTTTCAAACGTATGTATTTCCTTATCAATTGTAGCTTTTTCTTCATACGAAAGAGCCTGTTTTCTGTAAATTGCATTCTTATAATTTTGAATTATTTTAGCCGTTTCTTCAGGACTAAATAGCTCAACTAATGGTTTATTTTTATAATTAAGAAGCTCCCATTTTGCTCCTTTAATATATGCGGGGTTTACCCCTGAGACTCGAAAAACTCCATCTATTCCTAATTCCACTAAGAAAACCATATCTTCTAAAGAATTAAAAATGGTCATTAAACTTTCCATATTAACAATTCCCTGGAGAAAAGAATTCATTTAATGCCTACCTCTCATAATTTCTTTGGTAAAGACTTCTTCCCTAAACCATTTTACTAAATTTTCTAATAAAGAAAAGACAAAAAACTATTTTTGTTCTTTTTCCTTTTGTTCTAAAACAAAATTTTCCACACTGTAATTGCGTCCAATTTTTATAGCCAATAGGAATGGCTACTTCACCACTTTGAAGAGTTTTTTTATCAAAACTTCATTTTTTGTTCATAGTTTATTCATAACTCTCTATTACAATAAAGACAGGTTAGCAAGCCTAACATTTAACCCCCTTTTTATATAGACCCCTATATAAATTTTTGAACCAGCAATAGCTGGTTCATTTTTTTTTATTTAAAAAACCCCTAACTGATTCACTCAAAAACTCAAAAAAAGATACTTTCCAGCTCGAAATATGAAGAAAGTGTGCACTCAAGAAATATATTTTTTGTCAATTGTAGGAAAATAATAGCATTTTTTGAAGAAAATTAGTATATTAGTGTTATTGCATTAAATTAACTAGGATATTGTACCTATATTTTGTTTCGAGGTGGAAAAATGGATAAAAACGGAGGAAAATCTTTAGTAGCCCGACTCATAACATTTATGCTTTTACTTTTGGTTTTACCAATTTTAATTGCCGGATATTACCTTTACTCTCAAGTATCGAATGACTTAACTCAAATGGAGAAAGAACGAGTGCAAATTTCAAGCCAGGCGAGTCAAAGTTTAATTAATAAGCTTGGAGCTAACCTTTTAGATGTTACAAAAACGAATTCCCATTGGGAAGATAATCGTGTAGCAGTAGAAAAGAAGGACACTAACTGGATTACCGAGAATATAAATTGCGGGGTAGGGATAATACCAAATGTAAACTTTATTTCTACAATTGACTTTAATGGGAATATAATTTCTCAGGTTGGTGATATAAAAGAATTTACTAATACCCTTCTGTACCCAAAAATATTAGAACAATTGAAAAAGAAAAGTGACTTTTCCGGTTTAGTACAGACCTCAAAGGGTTTAGCCATAATCGCTGTCTCAAAAATAACCAATGAAGATGGGAGTGCACAACCAACAGGATTTCTGGTATTTGGTAGGATCCTAGATAATAAGGCATTAGGGGAAATTAAAGGCACTTTACATAATGATATCGCCATATTATCTAACAAAGGAACATTCCTATCTACTTCTAAAAAGATAACAAAAGTAGCTGTTACTCACTCTTTAGATAACCATCAAAACTTTCATATTTCTCATTCTAGAAATACAGAAAGTGCCCAAATGTCTATTCCTTTAAAGGATATTTCAAACACCTCTCTTGGTATTCTTTATGTGGACGAAAAACAAAACACTAGCACTCTAGTAAAGAATAAATTAATTCACGTAAACCTTTTGATTGGTGTCATACTTTTATTAATTCTAGCACTACTCTCATTTTTAATATATCGAGGAATGATTATTCCAATTAAACACTTAGTTTTCGTTTCAGAGGATGTCTCAAAAGGGATTCTTGTTGAAGAAGTGAGACCAAAAATTGCAAATCGCAAAGATGAATTAGGTAAGTTAGGGAACTCAATGAATATCATGATTCATAATTTCCGTGAACTAATTAAAGAAGTAACAGAAACTATTGAGCTTGTTGCCTCTTCAGCAGAAGAGCTTTCAGCTAGTTCTGAAGAAACAACAAGGGCCACACATCAGATTGCTTCAGCCATTCAAGAAGTAGCAAGTGGATCAGAAACGCAGCTTCATGGAGCAACAGAATCAGCTTTAGCAGCGGAAGAAATGAAAGTTGGTATGGAGCGAATTGCAGAAACGATCTCAATGGTTTCCTCTGATTCAACAGATACAGAAAAAGAAGCAGAACAAGGACAACAATCCATTGTGCTTGCAGAACGACAGATGGGGAATATTAATGACTCTTTCCATGAATCAGCTTCAATTGTACAAAAACTATCTGAACGTTCAAATGAAATTGGCCAAATTGCTTCTTTAATTACGGATATCGCAAATCAAACAAACCTTCTTGCATTAAATGCTGCTATTGAAGCGGCAAGAGCTGGTGAACAGGGAAAAGGATTTGCCGTTGTTGCAGACGAAGTTCGAAAACTTGCTGAGCAAACATCATTATCTGCCAAACAAGTTTCGGAATTAGTTGATGTTATTCAAAAAGAGTCATTTTCATCAGCCGAATCAATGAATAAGGTAAGCAATGAGGTCAATGAAGGGATAAAACAAATCCACGAAGTCGGCAATGCTTTTAAACGAATCCTTTCAGCCACCCAAAGTGTTGCCAAACAAACACTAGAGATATCCGCTGTATCGGAGGAAATATCAGCAAGTACAAGACAAATGGCAGTATCCGTTGAAAATATGGCTAGTATTGCGAGAGTTTCAGTTGATTCATCACATCAAGTAGCCTCTTCTTCTCAAGAACAATTGGCGTCAATGGAAGAAATCACTGTATCTACAGAGTCGCTGGCCAAGATGGCTCAGAACCTAAAAGAGTTAATACATCATTTTAAAATATAAGACAAAGAGCATTGGACTTCTCCGATGCTCGTTTTTTAGTTTAGGCTATAGTTTAATTCAAGAAAATAATCTGTTTTTTATTCAACTGCTAGTGAAGAAATCCTATTTTATAGGTAAAATTACCTCTATAATGGTTCCCTCTTCATCACTCCAAAAATGAATACTTCCATTATGGTTTTCAATAATTTGTTTGGAAATCATTATGCCTAGTCCGGTACCATTCTCTTTCGTTGTAAAAAATGGCTCCCCTATTCTTTTTAAAATATGATGTGGAATTCCAGTTCCCGTATCTTTAAAGATGATCTTTATTTTTTCAGTACATAGGCTTTTAATTTCAATTGTAATCGTTCCACCTTTTGGCATCGCTTCAATTGCATTCTTTAGGAAATTAATAAACACCTGTTTCAACTGATTTTTGTCACACTGAATAGTTGTAAGGTTTTCCCAATCACTTATAAACTTAATCTCTATATTATTCATAATAGCTTGTGTGTCGATGAGCGTTTTTACTTCCTCAATTATGGAATATATATCCTCTTGTTCAAATTTTAATTCTTGAGGCTTGGCAAGAACCAGCAATTCAGTCAATATATTCTCTATTCTTGCTAGCTCAGATTGAATGATACCAAAGTAGGCTTCTTCTTTAAATTGAGGTTTCAACAATTGAAGAAATCCTTTAATAGCTGTCAGTGGATTTCGCACCTCGTGTGCAATTCCTGCTGCTAATTGCCCAGCAATTGTTAGTTTCTCTGAATTGAGTAAGAGCTCCTGTGTCCGCTTTCGCTCCGTAATGTCCCTAATAATAATATATTGTGCAGAAATATTTTGAAAAAAAGTCGGCAGCCCTTTAATTTCCGCATGAAAAACACTGCTGTCAAACCGAACAATTTTACACTCAAAAAAATCAGTGGTAACACCATTAGAAATTCTCGCAAAAAGCTCTTTTGCAATTGATAGATACTCTGAATGTATAAAATCGAATATCGATCTATTCATAATATCCTCTTGTTTTAAAGCGCCTAATGTTCTTACTCCAGTTTCATTAATAAATATAATGTTGTCATCATCAACGATCACAACTGCATCTGGCGAACATTCCACTAGTTGGCGAAATGCCTTTTTACGGCTCCAAAGTTCTTCTTCTGACTTTATTCGTTCAGTAATATCTCTAACAACACTAACAATTTCTAAAACGTTTTGCGTACCTGTTTCCACTACTGGATTACTAATAGATTCTATCCAAATAATGCTTCCATCTTTTTTACAAAGCTGATATGTACCTCTAACGTTATCAAGCTTATTCAACACCTTTTCTCTTGTAAAGAAAAGCCTCCCTATATCATCTTTATAAAATAAGATTGATAAATGCTCACCAATTAATTCTTTAGATGTGT
Source organism: Bacillota bacterium (assembly GCA_030705955.1). Lineage (GTDB taxonomy): Bacteria > Bacillota > Bacilli > Bacillales > Cytobacillaceae > JAUZPL01. Next base: position 24,679 of record JAUZPL010000010.1, read on the forward strand.
AGCCAAGAACACTCTCACAGGAAGGAGAAACATAAAGTATTTTTCCTGAAAGGTCCGTGCTTAAAATGATATCTAGAACGTTGTCAGTCAATACTCGATGAAATTCTTCTATCCTTTCAACTTCCTCTCTTTTCTTGTTCAATTCTGTGATATCTTTTCCAACTATAGTAATGCCTACAATTTTATCGTTTACACTTATTGGAATCATCGTTATATTTAAATGGAGTTTTTTCTTCTCTTTTGTTGTTAGTATGGAATCAAAATTATGAACTTGTCCGAAAGAAGCTTTTTGAAAATAATGATAGACGTTCTTCAAGCTTTCAATAGGGAAGAGCATCTGAAGTTTCATATGCATAGACTCTTCAGTTGTATATCCGAAAAGATGTTCAAAAACTGGATTTACGCTGCAAATATGGCCCTGTAAATCTAAAGTAAAAATAGCATCCGGATTCAAAGTGAATAGGGTTTTGTTACCATTAATATATTCTTCAATGTATGTATTTAAAAGCAGTCTATTTTCACTTTTAATTTGTTCTACTAAATTATTCATTGTATCCAATCACATCCTTTCCTTAACATTACCATTCGCTAAAAAAAGCCAAGATAGGGAAATATCCCTACTTGGCCAGTGGTTAGCTCTGGTTTTCTAATGCACTTTGCCTATGTTTTCCAAAAAATATAATCACGTGTTTATCAATTATGTAAAACCCATCTTTAGTTCCAAAAAAATTTATATAATAGTGGGAATATTTCTTATATAATATACAGTATAAATATAGTTAATTAAACTTACAAATTATATTACTTGGTCCTATAGGGCTTTTGATTTTTTGAGTATTTAGTCCCATACATAAATTATTTTAAAATAAAGAAAAAAAGAAGCAGTCCTAAAAATGCTTCTTCCATATTACTCTTGATGTGGGGTGGGGGTAATGTATATTTATGATTATGTTAATAGTACATTTATTATTCCTAAATAGTAATTTCCGAGCTTTGTCATGGAGACCCTCCCTATACTTGAGTGTCCCTAATTTTTCACTCTTGATATGGATGTGGATTTTGTCCATTTTTATCATATAGCGTTCCTTTAAACATAAGGCCATTTCTAAATAGGCCGTCAAAAATCACTTTTCCAGTTTTACTATCATATAGCTTACCCTTCTCACGTAATCCTTGACTATCTACTGTACCCACAAAAACTAATTTCCCATTTTGATATTGTTTTATTTCTTTTTGGCAACCTGTCAGCACAAGCATACTTATCAAGGCAATTACTACTGCTTTCTTCATAAACGATCAGTTTCCTTTCACACAATAAATCATACATTTAAAAAGATGCAATATAGAATTCCACGCTTACCTCTATTTCTACACCTATTATTAAATAAGTATATGGGTAACTTCAGATAAATCACACTCTTAACAAACAAAATAAATGTAAATGCCCATACCATAAAATAAAGTTACATTTAATCTAAAAAGTTCATTTTATGTTTTTATATAATCACGAAATGGTCGTTTAAGCAACTTTCATTTATTTTTGTAATTTAGATAAGGTGAAAAGAGGATAATTTGGGGATAAAATAAACATTTCTTCTACACTTTGTTATGACTGCAGGTCTCTTCTATAGATTATATGCTAAAAAGGACTTCACCAGCAATAATAGCTAAAATGATTAAAATATCTACTATTATCAGTACCTTTACCCACCATTTCATTTTATTATCCACCCTCCGTTTTTTTGCCTATTACATTTAATTTATCATATATATGAAAAATACCACAGCATCAAGGTCTGTGGTATCATCTTATCTCTGTTAAGTCTAGCACAATTGTTAATCTTAATTCCACCTATGTATTGGTGGAGACGGTGGGAATCGAACCCACGTCCAAAGATATCGCCACTTAAGCGTCTACGAGTGTAGTCGACATATTCGCGCTTCGCTGAGCCATATGCCTATCGACAGGCGTCCGGCCAGCTAGCCTGGTTATTCTCTTCTTTCATCCTCAGGCGGTGGAATCCAGCGTAGCCCACTAAAGTTGAGTCCCTTACCCTACCACATGGGCGATGGAGGGAGGAACCGCTATGCAGTTATTAAGCTGCGAAAGCGAAAGAGTTTTGTTGTTTGCCAGTTATTGGCTTTGACGTTTTAACGAGGCCGATCCCCTCGACTCGCAACCTAAGCTCGAACTACCCCTGTCGAATCCGTAGCGTCCCCATTATAAGAAAATGGTCAGCTGCTTTATAAGGCATGCATGACGTTCGGAGGCTCAAGTTTCGTTTGAGCAAAGATTATATGCTGCAGTCCCCTGCAACATTTATTATTATAACACATCTAAGTCTATTTTCAATTGTAATTTTTTGTAAATATATTCTACATCTTTTGGCGCTCGCGAAATACCCGTTCAATTTCACGTTTTGCCTCTTTTTTCTTTAAATCTTCACGTTTATCATAATTTTTCTTACCCTTAGCCAGCCCAACTAATACTTTTGCAAAACCATTTTTTAAATAAACCTTTAAAGGAACAAGCGCATATCCTGCTTCCTTCGTTTCCCCAAAGAGCTTTGCAATTTCACGATTATGAAGTAAAAGCTTTCGCTCTCTTAATGGATCATGGTTATAGCGGTTTCCCTGTTCATAAGGACTCACGTGCATCCCATAAAGATATGCTTCACCATTTTGAATTCTTGCATACGAATCCTTTAAATTTACACGTCCCGCCCGAATGGATTTAATTTCGGTCCCTTGTAAAACAATACCTGCTTCATATGTTTCTTCGATAAAGTAATCATGATAAGCCTTTTTATTTTGGGCAACAACTTTCCCTTCACCTTTTGGCATATTTTTCACCTCTTTGTACCTAACATTGTAGCAGATATAAGTTTCATACTCAATTGAAAGAGAGCCTATGTCAAGGCTCCCTATCGATGGTTCTTTTTGCGTTTTGTACTTTTCGCTTTCGGAACGTTATCATAGAATTTCCGTTTCTTTTTCGGCTTAGGTTCCTCAGAGGATTCAGATTTTCTAGTATGATCGTTTTCTTGTTTACCACGTCCAGGCTTTTTCACATTGCTTCCAGTTTTAATAATCTTTGGTGCTTGTGATTGCTCCCTGCGACGTGTCCCCTTCATGCCGACAATTTCAAAATCAATAGCCTTTTCATCTTTATTCACTTTTACAACACGTACGGTAATTTGATCCCCAATGCGATAAACATTCCCTGTTCGTTCCCCTATCATTGCATAATGCCGCTCATCAAAACGATAGTAATCATCTGTCATATAACTAACATGAACCAAACCTTCAATGGTATTTGGAAGTTCTACAAACATTCCAAAATTGGTTACTGAACTGATAATCCCATCATATTCTTCCCCAATTTTATCTTCCATGTACTCCGCTTTCTTTAATTCGTCTGTTTCACGTTCAGCATCAACGGAACGACGCTCCATTCTGGAGGAATGCTGTGCAATTTCCGGCAGCTGTGCACCCCATTTTGCTCTAGTTGCCTCATCTAATTTTCCATCAATTAAATAAGTGCGAATCAAGCGGTGGACAATCGTATCTGGATAGCGCCGAATGGGCGAAGTAAAATGAGTATAAAACTCTGTCGCTAAGCCAAAGTGACCTAAGCTTTGCGGATCATACTTAGCCTGCTGCATGGAACGAAGCATAACGGTTGAGACAACCATTTCCTCCGGCTTCCCTTGAACCTCCTCAATAATTCCCTGAAGAGCTCTTGGATGAACATCATTTGCCGAACCTTTGATGATATATCCAAAGTTTGTAATAAACTCAAAAAACCTTCTTAATTTTTCTTCTTTCGGATCTTCATGGATACGGTATATAAATGGAACATCTAGCCAATGGAAGTGTTCAGCTATTGTTTCATTAGCGGCAAGCATAAATTCTTCAATTAATCGCTCTGCAACAGATCGCTCACGAAGTACAACATCTTTTGGTTTTCCATCTTCATCGACTAAAACCTTGGACTCTTTAAAGTCAAAGTCAATCGCTCCTCGGGTCATTCTTTTATGTCGTAAAATCGCGGCAAGCTCTTCCATCATTTCAAACATAGGAACAAGGGCTTCATATTTTGTTCTTGTTTCTTCATCTTGGTCAACAAGAATTCGATTTACATCATAATAAGTCATTCGCTCCGTTGTTTTAATGACACTTTGGAAAATTTCATGGTCTACGACTTCACCATCCGGTGTAATCTCCATTGTACAAGACAATGTCAAACGGTCCACCTTTGGATTTAACGAACAAATTCCATTTGACAAGCGATGTGGGATCATGGGAATAACCCGGTCCACTAAATAAACACTTGTAGCTCTTTCTTCTGCTTCAAGGTCAATTGGCGTTACTTCTTTTACATAGTAGCTGACATCAGCAATATGTACACCAAGCTTATAATTTCCGTTTTCAAGCCTGGTCACCGTTACTGCATCATCTAAATCCTTAGCATCCGCCCCATCAATCGTTACAATTGTTTCGTTTCGCAAGTCACGGCGGTTAGCTAATTCACTTTCATCAATCGTATCTGGTGTGTCAACAGCTTGCTTTAACACTTCATCAGGGAAAGCCAGTGGAAGACCATGTTTATGAATAACAGATAGGATGTCCACTCCAGGGTCATTTTTATGCCCAAGTATTTGGATGACTTCACCCTCCGCACTTTTTCTTCCTTCTGGGTAAGTGGTCAATTTAACGACCACTTTATGTCCTTCAACAGCACCCTTTGAAGCAGCTTTTGGGATGAAAATGTCACTTGTAAATTTTTTATCATCTGGGATGACGAACCCAAAATGCTTGATTTCCACATAGGTTCCAACCATCTGTTTAATGCCTCTTTCGAGAATGCGAATGATGCTACCCTCTCGACGTTGGCCAGAGCTTTCTGATGATACACGTGCCAATACCGTATCACCATGCATAGCGTTGTTCAATTCAGTAGGCGGAATAAAAATATCATCCATACCTGTTTCTTCCGGAATGACGAATGCAAACCCTTTTGCATGTCCTGTTAACTTTCCACGAATTAAGTTCATTTTTTCCGGCAAACCATAACGATTGCTGCGGGTCCGGACAACCAGTCCCTTTTCTTCTATTAGTACTAAGGCCTTTACAAATTCCTTGAAATCGCTTGAGTCATGAATACCAAAAGCCTGCTCCAGCTCTTGAACAGTTAACGGCTTGTATGCCTCATCCTTCATATATTGCAAAAGCTTATCAATATGCTTTTGAATATTTTCTTCCAAATTCATTTCCTCCTTTATTCGCTCCATTCCAGCCTTTCTAAAAAGGAATACACATCCTCATGCAGCTGGTCACGTTCCTTATCAAGTGTAATGACATGCCCTGATTCCTCAAACCATTTCAATTCTTTAAAATCAGATTCTACTTTATTGAATATAATATTGGCACTTTCTGTATTAATCATATGATCGTGACGAGCTTGAACCACAAATGTAGGTGCATAAATCATATCTACATGTTCTCTTACGTCTGAAATTAACCCCTGCAAGGCTTGTAGCGTATTCATTGGGGTTTTTTCAAATACCTTCATTTCCAATTCAATTTGCTCTTGATTCTTTCCTTCATACCTTTTATATTCACGTGCATATTCAAGGACTCCCTGGTACATCACTTCTTCACTTTTAATATACATGGGCGCACACATAGGAATAATCCCCTTTATAGGTACAGTGTATCCTAATTTCAAGGAAAATACGCCGCCTAAAGACAATCCTGCTACTGCAATTTCCTCATGTCCTTTATTTTTTAAAAATTCATATCCATTTAAAACATCCTGCCACCAATCATCAGGCCCAGTGTGAACCAGTTCTTCTGGAGGAACTCCATGGCCTTTATAATGTGGAGCATGACAGGTATAGCCTTTATTTTCTAAATATCGCCCAAGCATTCTGACGTCTGCTGAATTTCCTGTAAATCCGTGCAAAAGCAAGACTGCTCTATTTCCTGCCTCAAATGTAAATGGCTTTGGTGGTGTTACTTTCATGATACATATTCCCCTTTAAATCTTGTTTTCTTTTAGTTTAAGCAAAGAGAGTAAGAACATGCCAGAAAAAAGGCTTAAGTTAGGTCAACAAAAGAAAGCATTCAAATAATAATACCATTTAAGGAAATAGTTTGCTTTATCTTTGTCTCTTTTTTTAAATGATTGTTGCTTCCGATTCGTTTCACGGATTAATTCCTGTTTTTCGTGCTTTTATTTTCACAAATAAATCTGGAAACTTACGAAAATTTTAATGGGCTCCATAAACCTTCCATAGTGACCGCGCTTGCCCTTTTTTATTGGGAAAATAAAAAACCCAGCCATTGGCCAGGTATTAGCAACATTATTAGAATTTTAAATAAACCACAGATATCGAGAGTAAGAAGAACAACACAGATAAAACAATGGTAATTCGATGTAAGATTAAGTCCATACCACGTGCTTTTTGTTTACCAAATAATTGTTCTGCTCCACCCGAAATGGCGCCAGATAATCCAGCACTTTTACCTGATTGAAGTAAAACAACAACGATAAGTGCAATACTTACAATAACTAATAGTGTTATAATCAATGCATGCATGAAGGCCACCTCCAGTTAGACGATCGTTTACATTATTTTAAATTTACCATATAATTTCCCTTTTAACAATAGACGTTATTGTGACAGGTTGGTCATCTTAAGATAGAGGATGCCATTCTTACATATGTATGTCTTTTTCCCCTTATGACAATGGAGTAGGTCGTAATATTTTCTGGCATAGCAATGCCTGCTACCCCAGCATCCCCAATATGAAATAAATCAGCTCCTGCCATTTTACTATTTAAAGCAATTTGCCTAATGGTTTCTTCATCTGAACCTTCCTGACTAGTTCCAGTGGTTAAAATGGCCAATGCTCCTTTTTCATGAACAATATCAATGAGGTTTGCTGTTTTTTCGACTGTAAATCCAGGTACAGTTCCTGGTGATGGTATAAGAATGATATCAGCTCCTGCATCAATGAATGCGTGCAATGTCTCTTTTGGCATTAAACGGCTGCCAGCTTCCCCTGCTACACCCGCACTATGCATTTTACCAGCGATAATTAATCCCTCTTTACCAAAAACCTTTCTAGCTATCTGAATCGCCTTTGTAATTTCCTCATTGGATACACCTGTCTTTGGATTCCCTGTTAAACAAACGAAGTCAAATCCTAATTCCTTCGCTTTTTGAAGTGACTTTTCCGAAGCAAGCCTACCTTCTGGAAGCTGCCTTAAGGATTCTAATTGTCTTGCATTCAAATCAACAGGCTCTAAATTAAGGCCCATTGGGCGCCCTACTAATCTTTTTAATGTTTTTACAGTTGTTTCTGGATCCTCAATGGTTAATCCCTCAATTTCAGGGTGAAAAACATCAAAATAATTTAATAATAGAAGATCTGCCCCAAATGCGGCAGCCATTTCTGCATTTGTTACCGCTGGATAAAAAGGAGTTACTGCACCAATAACCTCTGCCACAATGGTTCTTCCTTCGGAAGCAAGAATTGATTGTTTTAATTCTTGTCCATTCATACTTTCAAAATCTGATGCTGTACAATCTAACAATCTTTTCATTATAGTATTCCTCCTCAAAAACTAAATCTGGCAAGGATACAACAATACACTCCTCTAGATTACATTTTTTTTAATAAAAATGCTAGAAATGCGAAAAAAAGAAATAAAAATTTACAGAAAAAGCAGTTCCATTTTTAATTAATGTGTTATATAATACAAAATGAAATATTTATCTGTAATATAACAAGAAAGGTGATGAGACCAGTGTCAACAAAAACAAAGGGGATTAAGGTGGTTGGGGCCATTAAACCAGCGTATGATGAAATCTTAACCACTGAAGCACTTCATTTTATCGAACAACTAGAAGTTCTTTTCGGGGAAAGACGATTGGAACTGTTACAGTACAGAAAAAAACGCGAGAAAGAACTTAATCAAGGAAAAATGCCCGATTTTCTGCCTGAAACAAAGCATATTAGAGAGGGAGAGTGGACTATTTTTCCTTTACCTCAAGACCTTTTGGATAGAAGGGTAGAAATTACAGGGCCAACTGATCGAAAAATGGTGATTAATGCTCTGAATTCTGGTGCAAAGCTCTTTCTGGCTGACCTTGAGGATGCTAACTCCCCTACCTGGGAAAATATGATGGAAGGGCAAATAAATCTTAGAGATGCTAACAATCGAACTATTTTTTTCAAAAATCCCGATGGGAAGCAATACAGATTAAATAAGGAAGTTGCTGTCTTGATGGTAAGGCCACGTGGACTTCATTTAGAAGAAAAACATGTTCTGGTTGATGGAAGGCCCGTTTCTGGAAGCTTTTTTGACTTCGGCATGTACTTTTTCCATAATGTTAAAAATCTACTTACCAATGGAACAGGGCCTTATTTTTACTTACCTAAGCTAGAAAGTCATCTGGAAGCAAGGTTGTGGAACGATGTTTTTGTGTTCGCACAAAATAGGCTTGGTGTTCCACAAGGTACAATAAAAGCCACTGTTTTATTAGAGACCATAATGGCTGCTTTTGAAATGAATGAAATTTTGTTTGAATTAAAAGAGCACTCAGCCGGTCTAAACTGTGGCAGGTGGGATTACATTTTTAGTTATTTGAAAAAGTTCCGTTATCAACAGGACTTTATTCTTCCGGACCGTTCACAAGTAACAATGACTTCGCCGTTTATGCATGCATACTCACTCCTCACCATTCAAACATGTCATCGAAGAAATGCTCCTGCAATGGGTGGAATGGCCGCTCAAATTCCAATTCGAAATAATCCTGAAGCAAATGAAGACGCCTTTGCTAAGGTTCGTGCTGACAAAGTAAGGGAAGCTCGTGATGGCCATGATGGTACATGGGTGGCCCATCCAGGTCTTGTACCAGTTGCATTAGAGGTATTCAATCGAGAGATGCCACAACCTAATCAAATTAACTCTGAAAAACAACAAAACATCACAATTACAAGAAAAGATTTATTGGAGGTACCAGAGGGCACTATCACAGAGGATGGAGTCAGGATTAACATTAATGTTGGAATTCAATATGTGGAATCTTGGTTATCCGGAAAAGGTGCCGCACCTATCTATAATCTTATGGAGGACGCTGCAACCGCTGAAATTTCAAGGGCACAGCTTTGGCAATGGATCCGGCATCCAAAAGGCATTCTGATTGATGGGCGCAAGGTAACTATTGATATGTATGAGCAATTAAAGTCTGAGGAACTGGAAAAAATCATACAGGAAATTGGAATCACTGCCTTTGAAAATGGCCGATTTACAGAGGCCGTCCAGCTATTTGACCGTTTAATTTTAAACGATGACTTTGCTGACTTTTTAACGGTACCTGGGTATAAGTTTTTATAATTCTGATTTTGACGGATAAACGAAATTAAATTTTTAGAGGAGGCTAGAAAAATGAAAGATTCAAGAGTAAATGAATTACAGGAAAGCTGGGAAATGGACTCTCGTTGGAAGGGAATTACAAGACCCTATACTGCAGAGGATGTTATAAAACTACGAGGTTCCATGGATATTGAGTATACTTTAGCTAAAAAGGGAGCAATAAAGTTCTGGAAGCTTTTGCATGAGGAAGAGTATATTCATGCACTTGGCGCTTTAACGGGCAACCAGGCAGTTCAACAAGTAAAAGCAGGCCTTAAAGCTATTTACTTGAGCGGCTGGCAGGTTGCAGCAGATGCGAACCTTTCAGGTCATATGTATCCGGACCAAAGCTTATATCCAGCAAATAGTGTTCCTAGCGTAGTAAAGAAAATTAACCAGGCCCTACAACGCGCAGACCAAATCCATCATACCGAAGGAGATCACTCAATTGACTGGTTTGTTCCTATTTTGGCGGATGCTGAGGCAGGATTTGGCGGGCAGCTTAACTGTTTTGAGTTAATGAAGGGCATGGTTGAGGCAGGTGCAGCTGGCGTACATTTTGAGGATCAGCTTTCTTCGGAAAAAAAATGCGGCCATTTAGGCGGAAAAGTACTACTTCCTACACAAACAGCGGTTCGAAACCTTATTGCAGCACGTTTAGCAGCTGATGTCATGGGTGTTCCAACCGTGCTAGTAGCTCGTACTGATGCCAATGCTGCAGACCTTATTACAAGCGATATTGATATGAATGATGCGCCGTTTATCACTGGTGAACGGACAGCAGAGGGATTTTTCCAGACAACTGCAGGAATTGACCAAGCAATTGCCCGAGGCTTATCCTACGCTCCATACGCAGATGTTGTTTGGTGCGAGACTGCTGAGCCAAACCTTGAGGAAGCAAGAAGGTTTGCTGAAGCTATCCATGAAAAATTTCCAGAAAAATGTTTGGCCTACAATTGCTCACCATCATTTAATTGGAAGAAGAAGCTTAACGAAGAAACGATTGCGAATTTCCAAAAAGAGCTTGGGAAAATGGGCTACAAATTCCAGTTTGTCACACTTGCCGGTTTCCACGCATTGAACCATAGTATGTTTGAACTTGCGAGAGGGTATAAAGAGCGTGGCATGGCGGCCTACTCTGAATTACAGCAAGCAGAATTTGATAGCGAACAATATGGTTACACCGCAACACGCCATCAACGTGAGGTCGGTACTGGATATTTTGATAAAGTTTCGATGGTTATTTCAGGAGGAACCTCTTCTACTACAGCATTGAAGGGGTCTACTGAAGAAGCGCAGTTTGTTGGGAAATAATAATCGGCTGTTTTTCTAATTATATCCGCGAAAAATTGCTACTTATCCGCGAAAATTCTATTTTATCCGCGATAATTTCGATTTATCCGCGAAAATCATGTATTTATCCGCGAAACGGAAAAAAGGGTGACCCGAGGGCCACCCTTTTCATGTTTATTTCTTCAAATTATAGAATGACTTAATTCCATTAAATTGAGCCATGTCGCCTAATTGGTCTTCAATGCGAAGCAATTGGTTGTATTTTGCGATACGGTCTGTACGTGATGCAGAACCAGTTTTGATTTGGCCAGCGTTTGTTGCAACAGCGATGTCAGCAATTGTGCTGTCTTCAGTTTCACCAGAACGGTGAGAAACAACTGCAGTGTAGCCTGCACGTTTTGCCATTTCGATTGCATCAAATGTTTCTGTAAGTGTACCGATTTGGTTTACTTTGATAAGGATAGAGTTTGCAATCCCTTTTTCAATACCTTGAGCAAGCTTCTTCGTATTTGTTACGAATAAGTCGTCACCAACTAGTTGAACCTTTTTGCCAAGGCGTTCTGTTAATAGCTTATGACCTTCCCAGTCATTTTCATCTAAACCATCTTCGATAGAGATGATTGGGTATTTAGAAACAAGCTCTTCGTACCAATCAACCATTTCTGCTGATGTTTTTACAACACCTTCGCCTGCAAGATGGTATTTTCCATCTTCTTTATTATAGAATTCTGAAGAAGCTGCATCCATTGCTAGCATTACTTCTTCACCTGGTTTGTAGCCAGCTTTTTCAATTGCTTCCATAATTGTTTGAAGTGCTTCTTCGTTAGAGCCTAAGTTTGGAGCAAAACCACCCTCATCCCCAACAGCTGTGTTTAAGCCTTTTCCTTTAAGAACTGCTTTTAGATTATGGAAAATTTCTGCACCCATACGTAATGCTTCTTTAAAGCTTGGTGCACCTACAGGCATAATCATGAATTCTTGAATGTCAACGTTGTTATCAGCGTGTTCTCCACCGTTCACAATGTTCATCATTGGAACTGGAAGTTGTTTTGCATTGAATCCACCAAGATATTGGTATAAAGGAACTTCTAAGTAGTCGGCAGCAGCACGTGCAACAGCCATAGAAACACCAAGGATCGCATTAGCGCCTAATTTTCCTTTATTTTCTGTTCCATCAAGTTCGATTAGGTAATTATCAATACCTATTTGATCTAGAACGCTGAATTCTTCACTAACAATTGCTGGAGCAATAATTTCATTTACGTTTTCTACTGCTTTTAAAACACCCTTGCCAAGGTAACGGCTCTTGTCACCATCACGAAGTTCAACGGCTTCATATTCACCAGTAGAAGCACCACTTGGTACTAATGCGCGGCCAAATGCGCCAGATTCAGTTAATACTTCAACTTCAACAGTAGGGTTACCACGGGAATCTAATACTTCACGAGCGTATACATCAACAATAAATGGCATTTTTATCTCTCCTTAAAATAGGGGTATTATTTTTTAATTAATGATTTTCCAGTCATTTCTTCAGGCTGATTTATAGCCAAAAGATCAAGCATAGTTGGAGCTAAATCTCCAAGGATACCATCCTTGCGTAATTCCAGACCCTCTTTTGTTACGATAACAGGTACCGGATTTGTTGTATGAGCAGTCATAGGATTGCCTTCAAGAGTTATAACCTCATCAGCATTCCCATGATCAGCAGTAATAATAGCTGCTCCACCTTTTTTAACAATCAAATCAATGACACGGCCAAGACACTCATCCACCGTTTCAATGGCTTTGACTGTCGGTTCAAGCATTCCAGAATGGCCTACCATATCAGGATTTGCATAATTTAAAATAATGGCATCAAAATGATCCGCTTCAATTTCTTTAATTAGGGCATCAGTTACTTCATATGCACTCATTTCTGGTTTAAGGTCATAGGTTGCAACCTTTGGAGAATTAATTAATATTCTTTCTTCTCCAGGGAATTTATCCTCACGTCCACCGCTCATAAAGAAAGTAACATGCGGATATTTTTCAGTTTCTGCAATTCTTAGCTGCTTCATGCCATTTTGTGATAACACCTCACCTAAAGTATTATCCAAGTTTGATGGTTTGAAAGCAACATATCCGTCAACAGTTTCACTAAAATGTGTTAAACAGACAAAATGTAGATTTTTCGGATGCTTAGGGCCGCGATCAAAAGCGCGGAAGTCTTCATTTGTAAAGGTATTTGAAATTTGGATGGCACGGTCAGGACGGAAGTTATAGAAAATAACAGCATCGTTGTCTTGAATGGTTGCGACCGGCTCCCCATTTTCTTTTGTAATAACGGAAGGAAGAACGAACTCATCATAAATCCCATGTTGATAAGAGTCTTCTACCACTTCAAGTGGATTTGTATAGGCAGGACCTTCGCCATCCACCATAGCACGATAGGACTTTTCAACACGCTCCCAGCGCTTGTCCCTGTCCATGGAATAATAGCGACCCGAGATTGTAGCAAATTCTCCTACACCATACTCCTTCATTTTATCCATTGCTTGCTGGATATATGTTTTTGCAGTTTTAGGGCCAACATCACGGCCATCAAGGAATCCATGAATATAAACCTTTTTAATTCCTCCATCAGCCGCAAGCTTAAGAAGAGCAAACATATGGTTAATATGACTGTGTACACCGCCATCTGATAATAGACCAAATAAATGCAGGCTTGTTCCATTCTTTTTCACATGATCAATTGCCCCAAGGAAGGTTTCATTTTTCTCAAACTCGCCTTCACGAATGGCGATATTCACTCTTGTTAAACTTTGGTAAACAATTCGGCCTGCGCCAATATTTAAATGGCCCACCTCTGAGTTTCCCATTTGCCCTTCTGGAAGACCAACTGCCTCACCACTTGCGATTAAAGTGGAATGTGGGTATTTATTCCAGAGGCGATCGAAATTTGGCTTCTTAGAATGAAACACAGCATTCCCTTTTGTTTCATCTCTAAGACCAAAACCATCTAAAATAATTAAGGCTACTGGCGATTTAGTCATTGCTACCAGCCTCCACTAATTGCAAAAATGATTGAGACTCAAGACTTGCGCCACCAACAAGAGCACCATCAATATCAGGCTGGGACATATATTCTTTAATGTTCCCAGGTTTTACGCTACCACCGTATTGAATCCTTACAGCATCAGCAATTTCTTTTGAAAATTGTTCTGCCACAACACTGCGAATATGGGCACAAACCTCATTTGCATCCTCAGCTGTCGAAGACCTACCTGTTCCAATAGCCCAAATCGGTTCATAGGCAATAACCGTTTTCTTCACTTGTTCATCTGTTAAGCCATTTAGAGCCTTTCGAATCTGGTTGCCAACAAGCTTGTTCGTTTCCCCATTTTCACGTTGCTCAAGTGTTTCACCACAACAAACGATTGGTGTTAAGTTATATTTAAAAGCAGCTAATGTCTTCTTATTGACTGATTCATCTGTTTCATTAAACATTTCACGGCGTTCAGAATGCCCTAAAATAACATATTGAACACCCAAATCTGAAAGAGCCACAGGACTTATTTCCCCAGTGAAAGCTCCACTTTCCTCAAAATGCATGTTTTGAGCACCAATTTTTACTTCTGTGTTCTTTGTTGCCTCAACAAGGCTTTCTAAAAATAAAGCCGGTGAACAAATAACAGATTCTACTTTTTCGCTACTTGGAACAAGATTCTTCACTTCTTCTGCAAAGCTTTTTGCTTCTGAAAGTGTTTTATACATTTTCCAGTTTCCCGCAATAATCGGTGTACGCATAATGGCACATCCTTTCTTTTTCTCACTTCATTGCATATGGATTATTTATCGTTTAAGGCCACAACGCCAGGCAATACCTTTCCTTCCATAAATTCTAAGGATGCTCCGCCTCCTGTTGAAATATGGCTCATTTTATCAGCTAAATGAAACTTTTCTACAGCTGCTGCAGAATCACCACCGCCAATAACAGAATATGTACCCTTAGATTCTGCAAGTGCTTCCGCTACTGCTTTTGTTCCACCAGCAAATTTATCAATTTCAAACACACCCATTGGTCCATTCCAGATAACCAATTTAGACTTTTGGATCACGTCACGATAAAGTTCTGCGGTCTTTGGCCCAATATCAAGTGCTTCCCAATCAGCAGGAATTTCATTGATCGGTACTACCTTTGAATTAGCATCTGCAGAAAAATCATCTGCCACAATCGCATCCACAGGTATATAGAAGTTAACACCTTTTTGCTTTGCTTTTTCAATAAAAGAATTAGCAAGGTCAATTTTATCTGCTTCTAAAAGAGATTTACCGATTTCGTGACCTTGTGCTTTTACGAAAGTATAAGCTAAGCCACCACCAATAATGAGATTATCAACCTTTTCTAAGAGGTTTTCAATCACACCAATCTTATCCTTAACCTTGGCTCCACCAATAATGGCAGTAAAAGGACGGTCTGGATTAGAAAGGGCCTTTCCTAATACTTCAAGCTCTTTTTCCATTAAAAATCCGGAAACTGCTGGAAGATGGTGTGCAATTCCTTCAGTAGATGCATGGGCACGGTGTGCAGCACCAAAAGCATCGTTTACATACACATCAGCAAGCTCAGCAAAGGCACTAGCTAATTTTGCATCGTTTTTCTCTTCACCAGGATAAAAACGAACATTTTCAAGAAGGAGCACATCTCCATCATTCATTTTGGCAATTTGTGTTTTTACAGTATCGCCAAATGCTTCATCAGCCTTTTGAACGTCTTTTCCTAAAATTTCTCCTAGTCGTTTCGCTACTGGTGTTAAGCGCATTTCTTCTACTACTTTACCCTTTGGACGACCAAGATGGCTAGCAAGAATGACTTTTGCATGGTTGTCAATTAGGTATTGAATGGTTGGAATTGCTGCACGAATCCGTGTTTCATCCGTGATTTTTCCATCTTGCATTGGAACGTTAAAATCAACTCGGCAGAATACGCGTTTTCCATTTACATCAATGTCTTTTAAGGTTTTCTTATTCAAGATAAGGACCCTCCTATTTTAAAATAGAAAAAGGAGAGGGGAATCCTCCCCGCTCCCCTTAAAAAGCTTCATACTTTTTCATTATAGACGTTTATTGTTTGAATATCCAATATCGTCTAAATGATGATTTTTAGGATTAAAGTCCTTTTTGTGCAATATAGTCTGCAAGGTCAACCACACGGTTAGAGTAACCAACCTCGTTGTCATACCAAGAAAGTACTTTTACCATATTGCCTTCAAGAACCATTGTAGATAGAGCATCAACTGTAGATGAAGCAGTTGCACCATTGAAGTCACGAGAAACTAATGGAAGTTCTGTGTAAGCAAGAATTCCTTTTAAAGGACCTTCAGCAGCAGCTTTTAAAGCTTGGTTTACTTCATCAACTGTTACGTCTTTTTCTAATTCTGCAACTAAGTCAACGATTGAAACGTTTGGTGTAGGTACACGCATTGCCATACCATTTAATTTACCTTTTAATTCTGGAAGAACTAATGAAACAGCTTTTGCAGCACCAGTTGAAGTTGGAATCATGTTTTCAGCAGCTGCACGAGCACGACGGTAGTCTTTGTGTGGTAAATCAAGAATTTGTTGGTCATTTGTGTATGAGTGAACGGTAGTCATCATACCGCGTTTAATACCAAATGTATCATTTAATACCTTTGCAAATGGTGCAAGGCAGTTTGTTGTACATGAAGCGTTGGAAATAACTTGATGATTTGCTGCATCATATTTATCTTCGTTAACACCCATTACAATGGTAATGTCTTCGTTTGATGCTGGAGCAGAAATAATAACCTTTTTAGCACCTGCTTCTAGATGTTTTGCAGCGTCATCACGTTTTGTGAAACGGCCAGTTGATTCAACCACGATTTCAACACCAAGGTCTCCCCAGCAAAGTTGTGCAGGATCACGTTCAGCGATAACTTTTACTTTTTTACCGCCAACAACCAAGTATTCACCATCAACGGTAACATCTTCAGCAAGAGTTCCGTGAACTGTATCATATTTTAAAAGATGTGCAAGCATATTTGCATCTGTTAAATCGTTAATTGCTACAACCTCAACATTAGGGTTTTTTAAAGATGCACGGAAAACATTACGTCCAATACGTCCAAATCCATTAATACCAACTTTTACTGCCATGAAAAATTCCTCCTTTGTTTGTGTAAGGATCATTTATTTTAGAAAAACTACGCCCTTTGAATTTATAAAAAAATATAAATCCTAGGTAGCAAAAAGGGATTACCCTTTTAATAACATTTTTGCTGCCCCTTCATCTGTAATTAAGATGGTAGATGAGGGTGCTTTCTTCAAATATGCCCGGATTGCTTTTGCTTTTGATGAACCGCCTGCAACAGCCATAATATTTGGAATGCTTGAAAGGTCATTAAGCTGGAGACCAATTGTTAACACTTTATGGACAATCTCGCCTGCTTCGTTGAAATAGTAGCCGAAAGCTTCTCCAACGGCCATTCCTCTTTCAATTTTCTTCATATCTTCTGCGTTCGTTTTTCTCCGTTCAGCCATTGTAATGGCGTCCCCTATTCCATGTATGACCATGTTTGCTGATTGAATTAATCCCAATACCTCATGAATAGCAGGCTCCTTAACGAGAGTCTCATAACTATCCATACTGACCTGGTCAAGAACATAGAATACCCGATGCTTTGCATTCGAATTTCTTGCCATAATGGAACAAATGGTATTAGCTTGGTTTTGTACGTCCTCACCAATTCCGCCGCGCGCTGGTACAAAAAGCAGTTCATTCTCACTCAATTCAGGCGTTAATTGTTCTGCTACAGCAGCCATCGTTGAACCACCAGTTACAGCGATGATATTTTTCCCATCAAGAAGTTTTTTCATGCAGGAGGCACTTGCTTTGCCTAATTCCCTTTTTACCATGACAGAAATGTCACTATCGCCAGGAACTATGATGGCTCTTCGTATGCCGAGGCGATGTTTCAATTCCAATTCCAGAACATCAATACCTTTAAGCTCCCGCATTAAACCTTCAAGGTCCTCTAGTAAGTTTTTCCCTTCAGACGACAAGCTCATCCCAATATTGTTAATAGTAATGAGATTTTGGTCCTTTAGAAAATCCACCTCACTTCGAAGGGTCCTCTCGGTTAAGCCCAAACTAACTGCTAGGCTTCTTCTCCCCACAGGCTGCATAAAGCCTATGTATCGTAAAATGGAATATCTTTTTTGCATAACTTGAAGGAGATCGGGTAACAATTTCCTTTGGATATCGATGAATGCGTGCATGATAAAGCTCCTTTTTATTTATGGTTGGTCATATAATGTCCCGTATAGACATATTATGTCCCACCATAGCCAAAAAAAATTCACCCCTGTTACAACGTTCATTTTAACAGGAGTGAAACTCAATTTCAACTCAAAAAGCTTGATTTTTTTGTCGCAAACGTTTACATACCTCAAATTGATCAATATACCCAAACCCAACCTCGTTCCCATCTACTAATACAACTGGAATCATTAGTCCATAGCGCTCTGTTAAGTCATCACTTTGGTCAATATCAATTTCTTCTAAAATAAAATCCCAGTTTCTTTTGAGTTCTAAGATCGTTTCTTTAGCGGTTTCACAAAGATGGCAATGTGCTCGTGTATATAAAGTGATGATTGTTTGATCCATAGTGCGACTCCTCTTTAATCAAACCTTTTCCGTTTAGAGGATGATGGTAGTCCAAGCTGGTCACGATACTTAGCAATCGTTCGTCTTGAAACCAAAATTCCTTCATTATTTTTCAAATAATCAACGATTTCTTGATCGGAATAGGGCTTTATTTTATTTTCTTTTTCAATTAATAATGATAGTACACTTTTTACCTGCGAAGATGAAGTACTTTCTTCTGATACAGTCTGAATATTACTTGTAAAAAAGAATTTAAGCGGAAAGGTCCCCAATGGTGTCTGAACAAATTTTTCCCTAACTGCTCTGCTAATTGTTGACTCATGCACACTAAGTTCCGAAGAAATTTCCTTCATGGTCATCGGTTTTAAGTATTCCGGGCCTTTTCTAAAAAAGTCCGTCTGTTTTTCCACTATTTTATATATTACTTTCATCAGAGTTTCTTTTCTTTGTTCAATACTTTTTAAAACAAATTGAAAATCCTGATATTTTTCATGTAAAAATCGACTAACCTGTGCGTCATCATTGTTGGAAAATTGATGGTAGTAATGTTCGTTTAATCCTATTTTGGGAAGGAGATAGTCATTTAAACGAACGATGAAGCCTTCTGAACCCCACTCTATAACAGCATCAGGGGCTACGTAGGATGTAGGCCCATCAGAAAAATTGGCACAGGGCTTTGGATTCAAGTGTTGAAGCTGGTCAAAAACATCCTGTATTTCTTTCATTGTGACCTGCAATTCGTTTGAAATCATTTTCCACTTCTTCTCGGCAAAAGGAAGAAAGTATTCTGCAAGAATGGTTTGAGCAAGCTTATTCTCTGGTTCCATTCTTTGTAACTGTAAAAGTAGGCATTCCTGAAGTCCTCTTGCACCAATTCCAACAGGCTCCATCTTCTGAATAATCTGTAAACCTTCTTCTATTAAATCAACAGATACTCTATGGTTGTCTGCCATTTCTTGTGTATTACCACGAAAGTAACCGTTTTCATCTAAACATTGAATAAGATGCCGGATTATTTTTAACTGCTGTTTTGTATATTTTTTTAAATTCAATTGAGCAAGCAAATAGTCCTCTAACGAGAAGGTTTTATCTGCTATTTGTTCAATCCAATATGTTTTGTCTTTATCAGGCTTTTTGGGTACACGGATGGCTTTATTTTCTACAGTAAATAGGGGATTTTCCAAAGCCTTATTTTCCAAAAACTCCGTTAGCTCTTGGGCAGAATATTGCAAAAGGGCAATTGCCTGTGTAAGCTCCTGCGTCATTGCTAATTTTAAGGTTTGCTGCTGCCATAAACCTGCCTTTAAATTCATTTTCAATCCCCCCTATCTTCTATTTTACAATACAAACAGGGCTTTGGTGAATGGAAAGAAAATGGTAATCTAAAAAAATAGTCCCTTTGGTTGATACTTACAAAGGGACCCAATTCTTCTTATCCATGCTTATGTTTTCCTTTTCCTTTCCCTGGTTTAAATTTTCCCCAACCAGGTCCATGTCCCTCTCCTTTTGGCACGTGCTTCTGTTGTTCTCCACTATTTCCAATATTGTATATTGGAGCTTGCGGAAAATCTTCAGGATTTCCATCTAAAATGTAAAGTTCATTATTCACTCTGAATACATCATTAGGCTGTATAAAGTTACTTTGATCTGTTCCAAACTCCTGCATCATGGATTTAAATAGTAGCTGGGAGACTTTTGTCGTATATCCAAGCATATAGTTACCTGGTCCATTTTTCGCATATCCAGTCCAAACTGCCATTGTATATTGCGGTGTATATCCCGCAATCCAACTATCGTTTGTTGCGCTTGATGGATAACCAAATCGGGCAGTTGTTTTATCATCGAAATTGGTGGTACCAGTTTTTCCGGCAATATCTAGCCCCGGGACATTTGCTGCCGTTCCAGTTCCGGAGTTTACGACTGTCCGTAGCATATCCGTCACCATATATGCTGTGTAATCATGCATAACACGCCTTGGCTTTGGAGAAAACGAAACAACTTCGCCATCAGGAAAGACAACCTTCTGAACGAAATGTGGTTGATTGTAGACTCCATTATTTCCAAAAGCGCTGTAGGCTCCCGCCATCTCCAATGGATTAACCGTGTTACTTCCAATCGCTGTGGATTCGTATACTTTATTATGATCAAAGGATATCCCCAAATTCTCAGCAAATTCCTTTGCCTTCCCCATTCCTACCTCTCTAAGTGTTAGGAGAGCAGGTATATTGTATGACCACTGAAGTGCTGTTCGAATGGACAGCATTCCATGATATTGATGATCCCAGTTTGAAATGGATTCTCCATTCGAATACGAGGTTTCATGGTCATCAATTTGGTGGGCTGTAGACCATTTTAAATTTTCAATAGCCGGACCATAATCAAAGATGGGTTTAAAAGAGGATCCTGGCTGCCGTTTTATATCGATTGCAAAATTGGTTCCCAGAAATGATGCCTTATACTCGTTCCGGCCACTCCCAATAGCACGAACCTCTCCTGTTTTGGTATCTAAAAATACAAAGGCTCCTTGAAAATTAGCATTTGGATAAGGAATCATCGTATTCGTGTTCATCAGTTTATCTGCATAATCCTGAGCTTTTGTATCCAGGGTCGTATAAATCGATAATCCATCCGTACTGATGTCCACATTTTTCAGCTTGCCTTGTACTTCTTTCACAACTGCATCTAAAAACGCCTCATACGGCATACCTTGCTGATTGGACTTTGGTGCCAGCCCTTCTGTAATAGGGACTCTCTTTGCGTCAATCATTTGCTCCTCTGTAATGTATCCTTGTTTATACATTGAATGTAAGACAAGGTTACGGCGATTAGTGGCGGCTTTCTGGTTCTCGGGCTTGGTTGGATCATAATGACTAGGACTTTGCGGAAGTCCAGCCAGCATAGCAGCCTCTGAAAGGGTTAATTTATTTAGATTGTTAGCACCAATTCCATAATAGGTTTTTGCAGCTGCTGCCACCCCATAAGAACCATCACCAAGATAAATCTTATTTAAATACATCATTAAGATTTCATGCTTGGTATACTTTTTTTCCAGCTGATAGGCCAAACTCCATTCCTGTACTTTTCGCTTTATCGTCTTTTGAGGAGTCAGAAATGAGTTTTTAATGACCTGCTGGGTAATCGTACTACCACCTTGCGAGCCAAAATTCCCGGTTAAATTTTCAAAAATGGCTCTTGCTGTTCCTTTTATATCAATTCCATGATGTTCATAAAAGTGGGCATCCTCTGTAGCAATAAAGGCATGTTCCAACATTTTTGGTACTTGTGTATACGTAATCTTTGTCCGTTTCTCTTTGCCATATTCATAGAGAAAATTCCCGTTTTCATCGTAAAATTTAGTTGAAAGTGGATCTACTAGTTTAGAAGGGTCTAATGTTGGTGCACTTTTAATCATTGCAGCGAAGGTTACAACCCCTATGCCTATTGAAAGAACAGCAAGAACCATACAGGTCATGAATATCTTTTTTAACAAGGATCTGCTTTTTGATGATTTATTACTTCTAAGTTGTTTTTTCGCTTGTTTTCGCTCTTGGCGATAGCGATATTCTTCAGCCATCCTATCCCCGCCTCCTATCCATAAGGTGTTTTCTTCATTGATTACAATAGGAAGTGTATCAATTAATTTTAAAAAACTTATAGAATAATCTTCGTAATTCCATATTCCATTCATATTCATTCGAAGATTCTTTTCTTTTTTTGAGGGTAAGGGTTCATTTAAAATACTAAACCTCCCGCCAAACAAATGGCAGGAGGCTCCCTTTACGCTTTAATTCCTTTCTTTTTCCTTCTTTTTAAGAAAGGATCTTCGTATTCCTTTACTATAATTCCTTGATTATTTTTCTGTCCGAAATCTTTACAAGTATTAAAAATTTGCCTTAGTTTCTCACTTTGAAATGCAAATCCATCAATCGAAATGGTATGACCTGTACGTTCACGATTCCTTTGTGCCATTTTAAACGCGTTCATACTGCCACTATTTTTAAAATCGTAAATTTTTGAAACTAAAATTCCAATTTGCAGACTCGTACTTCCAGGATATGTTTCAATTTTTTCAATTGCACTCCATGGAATAAGTCCAAAATCAACAGGGGAAGTGTAATCTTTGATTCCTTTATCAGATATGACAAGTAAAGGGTCATGTTTGACTATAGCCCGAATACTCATTACAATCTGCCAGACAAAAAATAACATTATGGCAATCAATAATACTTTCCAAATAAGTTGAAAATTATTTGTAAATAATATATAAGCCTCTAAAATTAAAAAAATGAAATACACAATAATAGAGAGAGAGGATCTAATTTTATCAGGATAGACAACATACTCGTTTGACAAAACCTATGCCTTCTTTCATTTAGGCTCTTTTCTAAAAGATTGTTGCTTTCGATTAAGTTATTGTTTCGCGGATATATTACTGGTTTTCGCGGATATCCTTTAATTTTCGCGGATAAAATTTTATTTTCGCGGATAAATTGTATTTTTTCGCGGATAAATCTGAAATTGGCTGGAATAATGCCAAAAAAAACAACAAAATGTACGAAAACAGCCTTTATTTAAATTCACAAATCTAAGCCCGATACGTGACTCTTTTCCTTTTAACCATGCATACCTTCTTTTACAATAGATACAAACTGTTTAGCTGTTCTTGTGACTAACTCATAATCACCCATTTTTGCCCCTTTTGTTAAACTGCTTCCAGTACCGAGTGCAAATGCCCCATTCTTCAACCATTCTGCAGCGTTTTCAGTCGTTACCCCACCGCTTGGCATAAAATGGCCTTGTGGCAGTGGCCCTTTCAAATCCTTTATAATGTTAGGTCCAAATGCGCCTCCAGGAAAAATCTTGATTACATCCGCTCCTAATTCCATTGCTTTAACAGCTTCAGTTGGGCTCATTACTCCCGGAATAACAACGACTCTGTATCGGTTGCATACTTGAATCGTTTTTTCCGAAAGGTTTGGTGAGACAATAAACTTCGCCCTAGCAAGAATAGCCAAGCGGGCAGTTTCAGCATCAAGTACTGTACCAGCACCAACTACAACATCCTTATCCATGTAACAGTTAGATAATTCTTTAATAATATCCAAAGCCCCCGGTACCGTCATGGTTACTTCCAGAAACTTAATGCCTCCTTTAAAAATTGCTTCACTTACCTTTAGACCTTGATCCCTATTATCCGCCCGGATGACAGCAACAAGTCCCTCTTCCCGCATCTTTACCAGTACATCCAGCTTATCCATTTCTGGTCACCTTCGTTTTAGACAATGTTCTTGATTCTATTTAATAAATACCTCACGATTCACCACATGATCTGGTTTTTCCCCTCTTACTATTCGTTCCACATCTGACACCACTTTTTCCCCCATCCCTCTTAGGCATTCTTCTGTATAGGCTGAAATATGGGGTGTTACAAGTACATTTTCATAGTTAAAATAAGGATGACTCTCATCAATTGGTTCACCCTCGAGAACATCTGTAAAAACTCCGGCAATGACCCCTTGATTCAAGCCGTTCAGCACTGCCTCTTGGTCCAACAATTCCCCTCTGGCTGCATTTGCGATATAAACGCCTTTTTTCATGAGACCAATTTCTCTATTTGATATCATATGATAGCTTTCTTTATTAAGTAGGGCATGCATGGAAATAATGTCTGACTGTTTTAGCAATTCATCGAGTGTAGCAGACTCTACCCCCATTTTCGCTAATTCTTCTTTATCTTTAAAAGGATCATAAGCTAGTACTCTAGCATTAAAACCATTTTTAAAAATTTCCCCAACACGGCTGCCTATATTCCCATAACCAATGACTCCAACCGTCTTTCCCGTAATCTGATGACCAATAAATTGTGCCCGTTTTGACCATTTTCCTTCTTTTGCAGCAAGGGATGCTTCAACTGTTTTACGAATCACTGCCATTAACCCCGCTATTGCATTTTCCGCTACAGCATTTCTTTCAACATGAGCAGAAACAATCGAGACAACTGTGCCTCTTTCTGTCGCAGCATGGATATCAATGTTGTTGTAGCCTATTCCATGCCGTGAAATCAAAATAGTTTCATCCTTAAATTCAAAAAATTCTCTTGTGAAAAATGGGGTAACGCTTGAAATAAGAATATCAAATCCATTCAGCTTCTCTGCTAATTCCTTTCCAGGTGTCTCAATTGGAAAAGTAAAGCGTTCCACTACCCCAAGTTTCTCAAGTCTTTCCATTTGCTCTGGAAATTTCCTGCCAAAACTACTCGAATTGATGATTGCAATCTTATGTGCCATAGTCCTCTTCCTTTCCATACAAATCTGAAAAGTGAATGGCTTACAAACAGCTTTTTAGTTGACTGAACGCAATACCATTTCATCATAATTCTATTTAAGAGATTTAAGGGCATCCGTTAACGACACACGTTTACTGTCAGGGACTGTCTGGAAGTATACCTCAATTCCTTTACTTTCTATTTCTTTTAAAACTTCCCCATCTTCTTTTGTTAAACCCACCGTACTGATGACAAACTTTGAGTTTGCTTTCTTAGAGATTCCTCCAATATTCAGTTTTTCAATAGGCAGGTTCCCTTTTTCAATGACTTCCTTTACACTAGCAATATTTTTAAATAGTAAAACAACCTGATCATTCCCAAATTGATCTTGAGCCCAACTTTCCATTACCTCTTTCGTACTAAATACTTTAATTTTCAAGCCCGAAGAGGAGTTCACATTAATATAGATTTCCTTCATAAAATCATCTGCAGCTGTAAGGTTGTCAACCACATAAATGGCATTCGTTCCAAGCCCCTTTGACCACTTTGTCATAACTTGTCCGTGTATTAATCGATCATCAATTCTTATTAAGTTAATTTTCCCCATGAAAATCCACCCCTTTCTATTTTTTAAGAAAAAAGCTTCGATCTAATTTTTTGATTCCATCCATACCTGTCTGTTTAATTGTTTCTAATAATGTATTGGTATCTTCATCATTTTTATAGAAAGCCAATAATTCAATTAACATTGGCATATTTACTCCAGTCAGAATCTTCAAATCATTTTTAGCCAATAATGAGAGGGCAACATTTCCAGGACTTCCCCCCATTAAGTCAACCATGACAACCGTTTCTAACCCTTTTTCATTATTTTTTTCCACAATTAAAGCGGCTTTGTTTCGAAGATTATCCACAGAATCACCAGGACGTAAGGCTAAGGCACAGACATTTTCCTGCGGTCCCATGATCATTTCTACGCTTTTTATTAATTCACTGCCAAACTCACCATGAGTCATAATTACTATTGCTCTATCTGCCACGGCCCTTCTTCCCTTCGCGAAACAATATAGCCTGAATATGTATCTTTAACATAGTCAGGCTATATCGTGTTTTTTTACTTACAAAATGCCAATTGCTGCGAGAACAATAAGTACCCCTGTTAGCCAAAGTAAACCGTTTGTAATTTTTAGGCCTTTCTTTTCAAAGTAATAATAGACCGCCAAAACAGTTACGAGTGGCAACAAGCCAGGCAAGATACTGTCTAAAATAGCCTGAATATCAAATGTCTTTTTCGACAGCGTAAAGGTCAAGGTACTGCTAACTTTTACATATGATCCAGCCAGTATTCCCATCATAAATAATCCCATTACAGATAAGGCATCAATAATCGTTTTCACACGGCTTCCGGCTAAAAGCTCTCTTGCTGCATTTCGTCCTAGACTATAGCCCATTTTGGTAAAATAATAGCCATATATAAAGGTTGCAAGTACAAAGCAAATGAATGGGAATAACGCACCCCAAGCACTCCCTTTAGCAGCCCATGGTAAAGCAATGGCAATAAAAATGTATTGAACCGTACCAGAGTCAATGGCATCTCCAATTCCAGCCAAAGCACCCATTAAGCCAACCTTTGTGCTGTTAATCATTTCTTCACTGACAGCCTCATCTTCATTCCCTTCTGCCTTTGCCTTTGCACGGGATTCTTCCAAAGAGGCTGTAATACCAGTCAGTGTTCCGCCGCCCCAAACAGCTTGAGTATTAAAGAAAAGAGTATGTCTTTTATAGGCTTCTTTTAAATCCTCATCTTTTTTATATAATTTCCTTAAAATCGGCATCATTCCAAATAGGAAGGATGGAGCTAACATACGGTCAAAGGTATGTGGTGCTTCGTTTGCCCACCACCACCTAACCCATGATTTCATTAGATCTTTATTTGTTATTTTTTCTGGATAATCTGGTGTTTTGGTTACATCTGTATTTGTTTGATTTTCACTCATGCTCCCATCCTCCTCATTGTTCAGCCTTTTTACTTGTAAATAGCACATACAGGCCTGCAAAAATGGCACCGAAAATCGCAAACGTTACAGTACTGATTTTTAAAGTTGCGAGAGATACACTCATAAAATAGGCAAGGAAGAAGAAAACCAACAAGCTTTTTTTACCAATAACGTGCATAATAACAGCAATCCCCAATGCTGCAAGGCCACCGCCAACAACCGTGAGGATATGTAGCACCTTACCTCCGGAGATGGCATTAACGAAATGAGCGATTTGTGGAGCACCATAATATAAAGCAATAAAGATTAATGGGATAAATAAAACGAAACTAATAATAGCCGGAATAACGATAATGGAAAAAAATAAGCCCGTGTCATTTGCCTCCGACGCGTATTTATCCATTAGCCGAGTAGCAAATGTATTTAAGAAGAACCTAAATTGATACGCATAGCTTCCTAACAATCCAACAGGCACTGCAATAGCTACTGCCTGTTGGGGTGTAAGATGTCCCAAAATAGCAACTGATACGGCAACAGCCGCAGCGATGGCTGGCTCTGCTGGTAATGTCCCGCCTGGAGCAACAACCCCCATATAGATTAATTGAATGGCAGCAGTGATAATCATGGCTTCACCTACATGACCAGTAACAAGTCCAACAACAAGACCTGTCATCAAAGGACTGAAGCGTAAAGTAAGTGTCGCATACCCTAAAATCCGAGATTCCACAAGTGCCACCCATATAGCGATAATAAGTGCCTCACCAACTGTAAGTGTACTCATTTCAATCGTTCACTCCCTTTTCTTTGCTATTTTAATAGCAATGATTTCCCCCAAATACAAAGAATCGCTTATCCAATTTGGTCTTTTTGAGAACAGCCTCACCTCCTAATCTAAAATCCGCTTACTAGATTCATAGAAAAAAGGAATTAAACACTTACTAGTAGAGGTTTACATTTTGTTATTTACAAAGGGTGAAAAACGCTTTCATTTTAAGCTGTTAAATTAACTATTTATCATTTGTTAAAAGTATTATTTGATTTCATTCTATGTTTTGAAAAGTTTAGCTATGCTTAAAAAATTACTTTTTGGTGAACAACCTTTGGATTTGTTTTATAAGAGGAGTTTAGATAGGAGGCAAAATAAAAGGTTATAGATATTGAATAAATAGCAATACAGTTCAAAATCATTTTTAAATGGTATAATTTTGTTATATATGGAAAATCTATGTTTGCTGTACCTTTGGGGAGGAAAAAATGAAACGAATTACTTTACATAGTATACTAGGTTTTTTCAAAAGGCTTTTTAGAAAAATATTATTTGCGCTTGGCGTACTTATTGTAGCAGGAATCATGCTAGGAATAATTGAAGGACTAGAAACATATGGTACTTCTGCACCCAGCCACATTCCAACTACTTTAAACCAAATAAAACATATTCATATTACTTTTCATCTCTTTAATCATCCAAGTAATCCGCCAGAACCTGAATTGAAAAAACTTAATTAGTCCTTGCCTTTTTTATTTACCTTTTATCAACTGGCGTGCTGATTTAATGGGGCACAAACAAAAAAGTTCCTATGCTTGTATAAAACTCATACAAACATAGGAACTCATTGATTTTTACTTCCTTTACCATCAGGTTTTGACTGTTTGCCAGCGGGATTCAGCAATTTATCACTATACTTTAAATTTACTGATAAGTGCCTGCAACTCTTCTGACATTTTAGCTAATGAGTTGGCTGATACCGAGACTTCTTGTATAGAACTGTATTGTTCTCCTGAAGCTACGGTCATATTTTGTGTATTTCCAGTTGCTTGTTCTGAGATCTGTGCAACCATTTCCATCATTTCTACCATACCTTGTGCACTTGCATTGACTTCTTCAACAATAGAGGAAACCTCTTGCGATTGTGCAGAAACCTCTCCTATCATTTTTGTAATAGATTGGAAACTTTCCCCAGTTTTGCGAACTTGCTTAATCCCTTCTTCAACAACCATAGTTCCCTCGTTCATTGAAAGAACGGCCTTTTGTGCTTCAGTTTGTACTTCTGAAATTAAAGTACGAATTTTTTCAGCAGCCATCCCTGATTGTTCAGCTAATTTTCGAACTTCGTCTGCCACAACTGCGAATCCACGTCCATGTTCACCAGCCCTTGCTGCCTCTATTGCTGCATTTAATGCTAATAGATTCGTTTGACTGGAAATGTCAGTAATAATAGAAACAATTTGCCCAATTTCCTTTGATTTTTCTCCTAATGAATTGACTACTAAAGCAATGGACTCTACCTTTTCGTGTACACTATTCATCTGCTCTACGGTTTGACGTACAACCTGATTCCCCTTCACGGTTTCCTGACTTGCATCCACTGAAGTTTCAGCAACCATTTGAATGGAAGACGCTACCTGGCTCATTCCCTTTGAAATTTCATCCACAACATGGGTAGCTTCCATTGCGCTTTGCAATTGACGTTCCGTACCCGTTGCCACTTCTTTTGCTGCAATGGAGATTTGCTTTGAAGCATTGCTTGTTTGATCAGCGCTATTTTTTAATTCTTCAGAAGTAGATAATACCTCTAAAGTAGATTCTCGAACTTGAAAGATTAAATGGTGGAAATCGCTTTTCATTTTATTAACATAATTTCCTAAGGTTCCTAGTTCATCCTTTCGGTTTAATTGAATATTGTCTTGGGTCAAATCTCCGTTGGACATTTGTTCTAGGGACTGTGTGACCATTTCAACCGGCTTTGCGATGGCTCGTGCCATAAAATATCCAACTATAATGGCTAAAATTCCAACTAAAAAACTAAGAGTAAAAATAACTTTTTTAATATTGTTGATCCATTGCATTCGGACATTATCTTCTTTTATGACCCGATTTCTTTCCCTTTCAGAGATACTAGCCGCCACTTTTCTTATAGTAACCCCATTTTCCATTACATTTTCATTAGCATATGTAATAGCTTCAGCGGGATTTTTTTTAGCCAATGGAAAAATATTTTTATATTGGTTTTGAAATTCCTTGTTAGATTCCATTAGTTTTTTAAGTTGAGCCTGTGTTTCTGTACTTACTAAAGGTATGGTAGTCTTAATAGTATTGAAGAAATCCTGTGTTGTCTGTTCGGTCTTTTGTTCATCTCCAGAGTCACCTAACAAAAAAGACCGTAATAGGTTAATTTGAAGATCACCATAATATTGAACATTATCCAGATTTTTTAGAACATTGTTATCTTGAATAGCGATATCGTAATAGCTATTAACCTTTGAAAAATAATAGAGTGAGACTAAAGTAACAATTCCAAAAAGCATTGCAACGCTGACTGGCAAAAGTATTATTTTTTTTCTAATAGACATGAAAATACTCCTTTTCTTTAGGGGAAATAAAATTTCGATTAAATTATGAAATAATCATTTAATGATAAATTCCACTATTCTAATCAGAATTATAGAAAAATTAAATTGGCAATTCAATCCATTTCAACAAAATTCAACATTTTAGACAAATTTTCGAAGGCTTTTTTATGTTTAATTGTAAAAATAACTCTTGTTTTTCATATTGCTATTTTTATTAAAATGTTCTACGTTCTGTTGAAGCAGTATTCCGTTAATACATAACCATCCTTCGTTTTTTACGTAAGGATCCTCTTGTACTTCGTGGAACTCCGTACCCCTTTTAAAATGTGCAAAAAAAATATCACCACGTTATAAAAACGCAGTGATACCATTTATTTATTACGCCCTCGGAGGGAATCGAACCCCCATCTCAAGAACCGGAATCTTACGTGCTATCCGTTGCACCACGAGGGCAAAATATAAGCGACTTTCCTATTATATTCTAATAATGACCTCTTTGCAAGGCTAGGGTTTATTTTGAATAATATTGGATATGATGGAATATGTATATTTTTATGGGAAGGTTGTCGAATCGATTTGTTTGACCTTTATTGACCATCAGTGTATGATAACAATACATAAGCTTTAAATGACTTTCCTAATAAAAGGAGGAAGAAAAATGAATTTGATCCCTACAGTTATTGAACAGACTAATCGGGGCGAAAGAGCATATGATATTTATTCCCGTCTTTTAAAAGACCGAATTATTATGCTTGGCAGTGCGATTGATGACCATGTAGCGAATTCCATTGTTGCCCAATTATTATTCTTAGAAGCAGAAAACCCTGAAAAGGATATATCCATTTACATCAACAGTCCTGGTGGAAGTATCACTGCTGGTATGGCTATTTATGACACTATGCAGTTTATTAAACCAGATGTTCAAACCATCTGTATCGGTATGGCTGCATCAATGGGTGCATTCCTCCTTGCAGCTGGTGCAAAAGGAAAACGTTATGCCCTACCAAATGCTGAAGTCATGATTCACCAGCCACTTGGCGGTGCTCAAGGGCAAGCAACTGAAATTGAAATTGCTGCTAAACGGATTCTATTCCTCCGTGAAAAGTTAAATGGAATTCTAGCTGAGCGTACTGGCCAGCCGCTTGAAGTCATTCAAAAAGATACAGATCGTGATAATTTCATGACTGCTGAAAGAGCAGCAGAATATGGTTTAATCGATACGATTATTACCCGCAATGATGATAAAAACAAGAAATAAACAAGTTAGGGTTTGACCAAGGTCAAACCCTTTTTTTAATTTTCTTTATTTACAAACGCGGATAGAGCGGAAATAGCATCTTCTTCATCAGATCCATCCGCAATAATATTTATTTCTGTTCCAGAGCTTACAGCTAAACTCATCAACCCCATGATGCTTTTAGCATTAACCTTTTTACCACCTTTTTCAAGGAAAATATCTGAAGAAAACCGATTTGCCTCTTGGACAAAAAGTGCTGCTGGGCGAGCTTGAAGTCCCGTTTTTAATAATACTTTTACTTGTTTTTCAACCATACTATAATCCTCCCTATTTTCCTGTTCTCCTATTTAAATGGAGCTGGTTCACCAGCCCGCAATTTTTCGGCTATTTCATCAATCTTTCGTAAGCGGTGGTTTATCCCCGATTTACTTATATTCCCCCCGCTTACCATTTCACCTAATTCTTTTAATGTAATCTCTTGATAATTCATACGAAGCTCAGCAATTTCCCGTAATTTATCTGGTAATATATGCAGTCCAACCGTTTGATCAATAAAACGAATATTTTCAACCTGCCTTAATGAGGCTCCGATTGTCTTATTTAAATTTGCTGTTTCACAATTCACAAGACGATTGACGGAATTTCTCATATCTCTTACAATTCGAACATCTTCAAACCTTAATAGCGCATTATGTGCCCCTACAATAGTTAAAAACTCCGTTATCTTTTCAGCTTCTTTTAAATAGGTGATATATCCTTTTTTTCTCTCAAGGGTTTTACTGTTAAGACCAAACATATTCATTACTTCACATAAGGCAGCATTATGCTCTTTATAAAGAGAGAAAATTTCTAGATGATAGGAAGATGTTTCTGGGTTATTAACAGATCCCCCGGCTAAAAAGGCACCCCTTAAGTAAGAACGCTTACAGCACTTCTTTTTAATTAAATCTTTTGATATATCATGAATGAAGGTAAAGCCCTCACCTAGGATTTTTAAATCCTCTAGTATACCTTTTGCCTGCTCAGACAAACGGACAATGTAGACATTATTCTTTTTTAAACGCATCTTTTTACGAACAAGTAGCTCTACCTGTATGTCATAGCTTTTCTTAATCAACGTATAAATTCGTCTGGCAATGGCAGCGTTTTCGGTTTGAATATCAACAATCAGTTTACGATTAGAAAAGGAAAGCGAACCATTCATTCTAATCAAGGCTGAAAGCTCAGATCTCAAGCAACAAGGCCTGATTTCTAAATTCGTTAGTTCTTTTTTCGTCTCCGAAGCGAAAGACATCCCTTCACCCCCTATCTATTACGCTTGATTCCGATGTTTGGCTTCATCTATTAATAAATTATATAAAATATTAGCAACCTTTTTTGTGTCATGCCTTAGTGCGCCGTTTTCCAGAATCGCAATATCCGCATGAACTACCTCTATACCCATCTCATACAGCTTTTCAAAATCATACTGTACTGGACTGGCTAACTCTTGGTTATAGCGAAGCTGAACATCCTGCGGTATCTCTTCATTATTAACAAGAATAGTGTTTATAAAAGAACAGTCCATATGATCATATATAGCCTTAACATGATCACTCGCCGAATAACCATGTGTTTCTCCAGCTTGAGTCATTAAATTACAAATATAAACCTTTTTAGCACTGGATGTGCAAACCGTCTCACCAAGCTTTGGAACAAGGAGATTAGGCAAAATACTTGTGTACAAGCTACCAGGACCAATGATGATTAAATCGGCTTGTTTAATAGCCTGGAGAGTTTCAGGTAGTGGATCAATACCATCCGGAGTTAAAAATACTCTATGAATTTTTTTCCCGGAATAGGGTATTTTCGACTCTCCTGAAACAATCGTACCATCTTCCATCTCTGCATTTAAAACAACATTTTGATCAGATGCAGGCAATACTTTGCCACGAACATTCAACACCTTGCTCATCTCTTGAATGGCATGAGCAAAATTCCCTGTAATTGACGTCATGGCAGCTAAAATTAAATTCCCTAAGGAATGGCCTGATAATTCATTTGAAGTTTTAAATCGATGTTGGAACATTTCTTCAACTAACGGTTCAACGTCTGATAGCGCAGCTAAAACATTCCGGATATCCCCAGGCGGGGGAATATGCAAATCTTCCCTCAGCCTTCCAGAGCTGCCACCATCATCCGCAACAGTCACAATAGCGGTAATATCGGCTGGATATCGTTTTAACCCTCTTAATAATACGGGTAATCCTGTGCCTCCGCCAATGATGACAATTTTGGGCTGTCCAACTTGGCTCATGTTGTCTTATCCTTTCTCCCTTGTATATCACGGTGTGTAATGCAGGTTTGGTAATCCTTTTCAAAGAAGTGCCCTAAATACTCCGCAAGAGCAACTGAACGGTGCTGACCACCCGTACATCCAACCGCAATAACTAGCTGTGCTTTCCCTTCTCTCTTATAATGAGGAAGCATGAAACATAAAAGCTCAGTTACTTTTTCTAAAAATTTTTGAGTTTCACTCCATTTTAAAACGTATTTTGAAACTTCATCATCTAGCCCAGTCATCGGCCTCATATGGTCAATATAGTGCGGATTTGGTAAAAAACGCACATCAAAAACAAGATCTGCATCAATTGGGATGCCATGCTTAAAACCAAAAGACATCACATTAACTGTGAATATAGTTTCCTTATTTTTTGAAAACTCAGTAAGGATTTTTTCCCGTAGCTCCCTCGGCTTCATCTCTGATGTATTATAAATAAGCTGTGCCCTTCCTTTTAAATCCTCCAAAAGTTCGCGCTCAAGCTTAATCCCTTCAAGCGGAAGCCCGGACGGAGCAAGCGGGTGTACTCTTCTTGTTTCTTTATATCTCCTTACTAAGGTAGGGTCATCTGCATCAAGAAATAAAATTTGCGGGGTAACCCATGAGGTTTCTGCTAGGTCGTCAAGTGCTCGGAAAAGATGATCAAAAAATTCTCTTCCCCGCAAATCCATGACTAATGCAACCTTATTCATTTTATTCCCTGACTCCTTCATGAGTTCAAGGAACTTTGGCATAAGGGTTGGCGGAAGATTATCGACACAAAAGAAGCCTAAATCCTCTAAGCTTTGGATTGCAACTGTTTTCCCAGCTCCTGACATTCCTGTAATAATGACCATTTGAGTATCGTTCGTTGTCCCGGTACTCATGAATAATTCCCCCTATTACTGATTAGCTAGGATCTAATCTATAGCTAAGTAGTTTAAAGTCTTTTGTATACGTGAATGTACCATAAATGATTCCATTTCCATGAATCATATAATCCAGAATATGGTGGTCTCCGGCCGCCATTGGAAGAAGATTGATATCTTCAATAGAGCGCCATTCCAGTTTACCTTCCGGACTTTCTTGAAAGCCCACTCCATCTGAATCTGTGGCATAAAAAGTAAACATCATCCATTCAGAGACAATTTGATCATTTTCCTGGATGATCATCGTAAAAATTCCTTTTAATTGTGGGTTTTTTAAATATATACCTGTTTCTTCCCGAAATTCACGAATGCAGGAATCCCTTACCGATTCACCTGACTCCATCTTACCTCCTGGAGCCACCCACCAGCCACGTCTCGGTTTTTGCAGCAATAAAATTTTTTGATCCCTTAATAGGACACAATTTGTTACACGCTGCACTTGGTTCACCTCAATATAAATGCAATTATTGATTCTTTCCATTATACTATTTTTCAAATTCAGTCACAATGAGTCCAAATTTGATATTCTTTTAAAATTTTATTGTCCTTTCTACATACACAAAAAAAGAAACACAGGAAATTAACCTGTGTTTTGAAAAGGATTATATTTTAAAGGGGGTCAATTACTATCTTTATCATACTCCCCCATTATTTCACTGCTGTTACAGGAGAATTAAAACATAGTTACTTTTTTGTAAATATTATTTTAATTTTAAAGATTCTTTTATTTCTTCAACATACTGCTGTGCACTTTGCGCAGCAATGCTTCCATCTCCAGTAGCTGTAACAATTTGACGCAATGTTTTTTCACGAATATCCCCAGCAGCATAGACTCCTGGTACTTTCGTTTCCATTTGATCATTTGTCTCAATATAGCCATTCTCATTTGTAATCCCTAGGCTTGCAAATGGTTTGGAAAGTGGAACCATTCCAATGTAAATAAAGACGCCGTCTGTTTTAAATTCCTTTTCACTGCCGTCTTCAGTTGAAATTAGAGTGACGCTTCCAACCTTACCGTTTTGCTCGTGAATCTCTTTAATGGTGTGATTCCAAATAAAATCAATTTTTTCATTTGCAAAAGCTCGGTCTTGAAGTATTCGTTGAGCCCTAAGCTCACTGCGGCGATGAATAATGGTTACTTTTGAGGCAAAACGGGTTAAATAAACGCCCTCTTCTACAGCTGAATCTCCGCCGCCAATCACAACTAGCTCTTTTCCTTTAAAAAAGGCTCCGTCACATACTGCACAATAAGAAACGCCTCGCCCGCCGAGTTCCTTTTCACCAGGTACGCCAATTTTTTTATATTCTGCTCCAGTAGTAATGATAACCGAATAGGCTTTATATTGCTTCGATCCAGCAACCACTACTTTATATTCACCATGATCGATAATTTCTTTTATATCACCATAGGCATATTCAGCCCCAAATTTTTTCGCATGCTCAAACATCTTTGTAGATAAATCAGGACCTAGAATACTTTCGTATCCAGGATAATTTTCTACTTCTTCTGTATTTGCCATTTGTCCACCAGGAATTCCTCTTTCAATCATCAAAGTGGACAGGTTAGCACGTGAAGTATATACTGCTGCTGTCATTCCAGCAGGACCAGCACCTGCTATAATCACATCGTAAATTTTTTCCTCTGACATATTTTCCCCTCCCTAAAGTCACATCTTGGATTATTATACCCCGCTACCCATATCCTATAAAACAATGGTCAACTAGTCTAAATATCTGCTCAAATTAGTACATAAGCTAAAATTCGTAATTCGTTAAAAAGCGATTAATCATTTTGACATATTTTCCTACTGTTGCAGCTGAAATCCCATACCGTTCCGCAAGTTCTTGCTGAGAAAGCTTTCTGCTACTTAATTTATTCCATAAATACTCCGTTGCTGCTGCCCAAGCTTGTTTATTTTTAAATTGAACGTCTTGATCATAAATTTCATGGAATATGGTGAACCAAAGTAAGTAAAGACCTGCTTCAACCGTGCCGATTGGCTGATGATATTGATATAATTGCTCTGCTATCTCATGTGCATCAGCAACAAATGAAGGCTCATTCTTACTTAAAAAGGATAGATAAAGATGCTCCAGCTCTGTTAGCTTTCTATTTTGTTCAATCCTCTTTGAATAAAGCAGGTTTTCTCTATCCTTGGAAATAGACAAAAGAAAGATTGCAAAAAGTCTTTCTTCCAAATAGTCACTCTCTAACTTTTGAAAGATGGCCCCAGAATGGTCTTCAAACCCATGAATCGAGGCTTGTTCTTCATTCCATGGTTCAAAGCCTTCCTTATCAGGGTTCATTTCTAAGACCTTTTTCCATATATTTTTTGCGAAGTTTTCTCTGCCAGTATAATAAGCAGCATAGGATAACCAATAATAAAATGGCCCATCGCCCTGAAAGCCTTGTTTATAAAGCTTTTTAAGCCATAAATAGGCTATGGTATATTCCCCCACAAGCGCAAAGGTGGCTCCTAATTTAAATTGGTGCTCTGTTAGTATTGGTTGTATTTTTTTCAATATTTCCACGAGCTCTTGAACAGCCTCTACTTCTTTTAGATAGTGTGAAAACACAAGCGAATTGCATAAGGCATGAAGATTTCCAGGATTGCGTTCTAAAACATCATTTAGAATATCTTCAGCTTTCTCTGTTTCTCCTAAATAAAAGTGGGCAAGGGCTAGATTATTGTAAGCAGACCAATATTCGGGATAATCAGAAATGACCTCATTGAGAAGCTCTATGGCCTTTGGAAAGTAGCCAGTTTCCAACAGCTCCCTTGCTTGTTCTTGCCTTACAATCAAATCATCCTGAGCATACAATTCCTCGTCAAGATCGTCAGATTCCATTTCTAATAGCTCTAGTAAATCTTCCGTTTCCTCTACGAAGTCACCCTCTGCATCAAGCTCTAAATATGATTTTGCATGTTGAAATGCATCTTTAAAAAAGCCCATATGAGCGTAGTTATTAGCTAAAAAATAATGGCATTCCGCCATTTCCTCATCAAGCTCTTCAAGGATTACATGTAAAAGCTGATTTGACTTTTCATATTCACCAAGCTCAGTCCATACAATGGCAAGCTGGCAAGCAATCATTGGTTCCCCCGGCTCAAGCTGTAATGCCCGTCCAAGGTATTTTTTTGCCTTAATAAAGTCACGTCGGTGGTATGCTTTTAACCCCTTTGTGAAATAATATTCTCCTGTTGGAAGAAAAGACAGAACTTTTCCCTTTTGAATTCTTGCATTTGAGTCTTTACTCATGAAGGCCTCCATCTTTCTATAAACATAACTATAGTAGTATATCACAATTTTAAGTGGTGGGAGAAGGGATATTCTCCTAGAAGATAGGTGTCTAATTCGTGAAGCGGGTTTGAATGAAGGGAAGGGAATCCGGCAAAAGTGACAGGACAGTTTTGTACTAAATGGACGGGTAATTTGGCAAAAGTCGCGGGTACATTAAACAAACCCGCATGTGAAAATGCGGGTTTGTTGGATAATATTTATTTTTTATTATGACGTTCCTCAAGTGTTTTAAGAACCTCTGTAAAAGGAAGTTCTTGTTCAACTAGAAGTACAAGTAAGTGGTACAGGAGATCAGCAGCTTCCCATTTTAATTCTTCCTGACTTCGATTCTTTGCTGCGATAATGACTTCGGCTGCTTCCTCACCGACTTTTTTTAAAATTTTATCAACGCCTTTTTCAAATAAATACGTGGTATAGGCACCCTCTGGTCTTTCTTTTTCACGCTCTATGATGACTTGTTCTAGTCTTTTTAAGATTTCATATTCATTCATTTTTCATGGCTCCTTCCGAAAAGCAACTAATAGTACCCGTATGACAGGCTGGACCCTTTGGATTTACGAGTACAAGCAAGGCATCACGATCACAATCAAGCTTCATCTCCACAACAGCTTGTGTATTTCCGCTTGTTGCCCCTTTATGCCATAGCTCCTTGCGTGAACGACTCCAAAACCAGGTTTCCTGTGTTTCAAGAGTCAACTTAAGCGATTCTTCATTCATATAAGCGAGTGTTAAAACTTCCTTTGTTTCGGCATCCTGAACAATTGCTGGGATTAGGCCTTTCTCATCAAACGTGACGTTCACCGTACCAACACTCCCTTTTCATTTAAAAAGCCTTTCACTTCATGTACGAAGGTTTCTTTATAATGAAAAATAGAAGCGGCTAAAGCAGCGTCTGCTTTTCCTTCTATAAAGGCTTCCTCAAAATGTCCAGCATTTCCGGCTCCACCTGAAGCAATGACGGGTATGGATACGGCTTCACTTACAGCTCTTGTTAGCGATAAATCAAAGCCATTTTTTTCCCCATCACTGTCCATGCTCGTTAAAAGAATTTCCCCAGCACCAAGCTCCATTGCCTCACGTGCCCAGTTAATGACTGTTTTTTCCGTTGGGGTTCTTCCTCCATGAGTAAAAACTCTCCATGTTCCGAGGTCTTGATCATACTTTGCATCTATCGCTACCACAATACATTGAGAGCCAAAAAAGCTTGCCCCTTCCTTAATCAGGCTTGGGTTATGAACGGCAGCTGTGTTTAAAGAAACCTTATCAGCTCCAGCCCTTAAAATACGTTTCATATCCTCAAGGGAATGAATTCCTCCGCCAACGGTAAAAGGAATAGCAAGTTCAGATGCAACAGCCTTTACTACCTCTACCATGGTTTTTCTGCCTTCATGAGAGGCTGAAATATCCAAGAATACTAATTCATCAGCACCCTCTTTATCATAAAAGCGGGCCAATTCAACCGGATCCCCTGCATCACGAAGCTGGACAAATTGAATTCCTTTCACAACCCGGCCATCCTTTACATCGAGACATGGAATGATGCGCTTTGTTAACATATTTCCAATGCCTCCTTTAAACTAAAACGATTTTCATAGAGGGCTTTACCGACTATAGCTCCACATATTCCTCGATCGGCAAAACGGTTTAAATTTTGTAAATCTTCAAGACTGCTTACTCCTCCAGAGGCAATCACACTTTTCCCCGTCACTTCAGCTAGCCTGCAAACCGCTTCAATATTCGGGCCAGAAAGAGTACCGTCTGTTGCAATATCAGTAAAAATAAACGTAGCGCCACCGGCATCTGCAAAACGCTTGCCAAGCTCAACTGCTTTTACCTTCGAGGTATCAAGCCACCCATGGGTTGCGACATAACCATCTTTTGCATCAATTCCAACTGCAATCTGACTTCCATATTTACGAATCATTTGAATAGCGAAATCCGGATTTGAAACGGCAATACTGCCAATAATTACCCTGTTAATCCCATTTTCCAGATAATGAAGGATATCCTCCTCAGAGCGAATCCCGCCGCCAATTTGAACTTTACCATTTAATTCTTTGGCGGTCTGAATGACAAAGTGGTCATTTACTCTTTTGCCATCCTTTGCTCCATCAAGGTCTACCATATGAATCCATTCTGCACCTTGAGAAGAAAATTGCTTTGCCATTTCAAATGGAGAATCCCCATAAATCGTTTCTTGATTATAATCACCCTGCAAAAGGCGCACACAATTTCCGCCCCTCATATCAATGGCTGGATAGATCGTTATACTCATTGTGTTGCCTTCCTTTCTTCTACAAGCTGCAGAAAATTATTCAAAAGGGCCATACCCAGCTTGCTGCTTTTTTCAGGATGAAATTGCATGCCAAAAATATTATTTTTCCCAACAACTGCAGTAACATCTTCATGATAATTTGTTTTGGCTAAAAGAACATCCGCTATTTCCTTTGCATCCACATAATAGGAATGGACAAAGTACACGTAGTCTTCGTCAAGATCTTTTAAAAGAGGCGAGGAGTTGACAAACTCAAGTCTATTCCAGCCCATATGTGGAACTTTATAGGTTTCCCCAGGAAAACGCCTCACTGATCCAGGTAAAAGGGCTAAACCCTTTGTTAATCCATTTTCTTCACTTTCTTCAAAAAGCAGCTGCATTCCAAGACAAATACCGAGTAATGGTTTCCCGGAATTCGCGAATTCCTTCACAGTTTCTACCTGCAGGCGGGCCATGGCATCACGAAAGGAACCCACTCCTGGGAGAATTAAAGCATCGGCAGAAAGCAATTCCTCTCTATTTCCAGAAATAAAGTATTCTGCACCTAATCGTTCAAGTGCCTTACTTACACTGAAAAGATTCCCCATCCCATAATCGACGATTCCAATCATTTATAACATTCCTTTCGTAGAAGGAACCCCCTTAATCCGAGGGTCAATCATCGTTGCTTCATCAAGGGCTCGGCCTAATGCCTTAAAAACAGCCTCAATCATGTGGTGCGTATTTTTTCCGTAATGAACAATAACATGAAGATTCATTCTTGTTTCAAGAGCAAACTTCCACAAAAATTCATGCACAAGCTCTGTATCAAATGTGCCGACCTTTTGACCCGGAAACTCTGCTCTCATTTCTAAATGTGGACGATTGCTTAAATCCACTACTACCTGTGCAAGGGCTTCATCCATGGGAACAAAGGAATTTCCATACCGTTTAATCCCTTTCTTGTCACCTAATGCTTCTCTCAAAGCCTGTCCTAAACAAATCCCAATATCCTCCGTCGTATGGTGGTCATCAACTTCAATATCCCCTTTTGCATCTACAGTAAGATCAAAGTGTCCATGTTTTGTAAATAAATCAAGCATATGGGTTAGAAAAGGGATACCTGTTTCTAATTTCGATTCTCCTTCACCATCAATTGACAATGCCAGCTTTATTTGTGTTTCATTTGTTTTTCGATCTACGCTTGCTGTTCTTTGCATAAAGT
Source organism: Bacillota bacterium (assembly GCA_030705955.1). Classification (GTDB taxonomy): domain Bacteria; phylum Bacillota; class Bacilli; order Bacillales; family Cytobacillaceae; genus JAUZPL01. The sequence goes on from JAUZPL010000010.1 coordinate 65,931, forward strand.
CCCCTCCTCCATCCTCGTTTCAACTGCCCGAGCGTGGGCTTCAAGCCCTTCCATTCGTGCAAATGTAGCTATTTTTGTGCCATTCGCTTTTAATGCCTGCTCACTATAGATAATCACACTGGATTTTTTCTGAAAATCATCCACATTCAATGGACTTGAAAATCGAGCCGTCCCATTGGTTGGGAGTACATGATTTGGACCAGCAAAATAATCACCCACAGGCTCTGAGCTATAACGTCCTAAAAAAATAGCCCCGGCATGACGAATTTTCCCAAGGAGCTCCATCGGATTTTCAGTCATGACTTCTACATGCTCAGGAGCAAGTTTATTAATGGTTTCAACTGCCTCATCGATGGAACTAGTTACATAAATAGCCCCGAAATCCCGAATGGAGGCAGCTGCAATTTCCATCCTTGGTAAGAGCACCAACTGTTTTTCTACTTCTGCTAAAACCTGCTCTGCAAGCTTCATAGAAGGAGTCACTAATACACTGCATGCTCTTTTGTCATGCTCTGCTTGTGATAAAAGATCTGCCGCCACTTCATTTGCATAAGCAGTGTCATCAGCCAAAATGGCAATTTCACTTGGACCCGCAATCATATCAATGGCTACATCTCCAAACACTTCTTTTTTTGCCAAAGCTACATAAATATTTCCGGGTCCTGTTATTTTGTCCACTTGAGCAATCGTTTCCGTTCCATAAGCGAGTGCCGCAATCGCCTGTGCACCACCTACTTTGTAGATTTCCTTTACTCCCGCTTCCTTTGCTGCCACTAATACTGCAGCTGGTAGTTTTCCATCCTTTGCTGGCGGGGAAACCATGACAATTCTTTCTACCCCTGCAACCTGGGCGGGAATAACGTTCATTAATACAGAAGAAGGGTAAGCAGCTGTGCCACCAGGTACATAAACACCAACGGAATCAAGTGGAGTAATCTTTTGCCCAAGAATTGTCCCATTTTCCTCTGTCGTCATCCATGAAGGCCGCAATTGTTTTTCATGAAAACGCCGAATATTTTCCGAAGCTTCTTTTACAATGGAAATAAATTCAGCATCAACCTGCTGATATGCATCCTCCATTTCCTTTTCATCCACGATCAAGGAATCCAAAACCACTTGATCAAATTGTCTTGTAAAATCTCTTAGAGCTTCATCGCCGCGGTTTCGAATTTCTGAAATAATCTTTTTTACCGTTGTAAGCTGTTCTTCAGTACCAGCCTCAATCGAGCGCTTTATGGAAACTAGGTTATCAACCTGTATTATTTTCATAACTCCTTACCTCCAAAACTGATTACCTTGCTTAACCTTGATACAAGATCAGAAATTGGTTCTTCCTTCATTCTATAGCTGACTGGATTCACTATTAGCCGTGATGTCACGTCAATAATCTGTTCATACTCAACCAATCCATTTTCCTTCAAGGTCCTTCCGCTAGACACAATATCCACAATCCGATCAGATAAACCAATCAGTGGAGCAAGCTCAATAGAGCCATTTAGTTTAATAATTTCAACCTGCTCCCCTTGCTCTCGGAAATATGCAGCAGCCACATTCGGATACTTCGTTGCTACCTTTGGAGCCACATCATTCATTTTAGTGCCTGGGATTCCAGCAACTGCAAGATAACAACGACTAATGTTTAAATCAAGCAGTTCATACACATCGCGCTCTTCCTCTAGCATGACATCTTTGCCGGCAATGCCTAAATCTGCTACACCATGTTCAACATAGGTAGGAACGTCCATTGGTTTGGCCAAAATAAATCGTAGCCCTTCTTCCTCTACATTGATAATTAACTTTCTATTTTCATCAAATTCTGGGGGAAGTCGATATCCAGCCTTTCTTAGAAGCTCTGCCGCTTCTTCAAAGATCCGCCCTTTTGGCATGGCAATTGTCAACATACTATTCATTTGTGGACTCCTTTCCCAAGAGATAGATGGTATTTGCAAACTTTTTAGTGTAAGCATCAAGCTTTTTTACTCCGCTAATGTCCTGTAAGACCGTCCTTGTACCTTTTTCATGCATTTGTTTTGCCAATTGAAAGGCTTCTCTTCTGCGCTCTTGGCTAAAAAAGATGCAGTGAACAGAAACTTCCTCCCAAGCTCCGCCCAGCGCTTCCAATAACCGATCCACTCTTACAGCAAAACCAGTAGCACTCGCTTCTTTTCCAAACTTCTCAAGCAATCCATATCTACCACCATTTCCAATGGAAAAACCAACATTTCCTGCATAAACTTCAAACAATATTCCAATGTAATAGGTCATGTGGCTGACAAGTGTTAAATCAAATTTCACCTTATCTTGTTCATCATAGTCATTCATGACATCCCATAATTCTTTTAGCTGTAAAATGGCTTTTTTACCCCGTTCATTTTCCACAAGATCTAAAGCTTTGCCGATAACTTCCTCTCCTCCTCGTAAATCAAGGAAATCTAGAAGCCTTTGTTTATCAATAGAGGATAGTGCTAAGGAAGAAACATGTTCACGGTAGCCGACATAATTCTTTTCATATAAAAATTTCCTTAAAGCATTGGCACGTTCTTCTGTTCCAAGTATTTGCAAAAATAATTCCTGAACAAAAGCAATATGGCCAATAGAAATTTGGAAATTTAGCAATCCTGCTGCCTTCAAGGATTCCACCAATAAAGCAATCACTTCGCCGTCACTTGAAACAGTGTCATCATTTATACATTCCACACCAATTTGTTCAAATTCTGCAGGTCTTCCCCCTTCTCGCTGCTGTGCTCTAAACACATTAGCTGAATAAGCAATTCGAAGTGGAAAATCTTCTTTTAAAAGCTTAGAAGCAGCTACCCTAGCAATGGGAGCTGTCATATCAGGCCTCAAAACAAGGGTATGTCCTTCTCTGTCAAGTAATTTAAAAAGCTGCTGATCAAGAATAGCTGATGCAGCCCCTACTGTTTCGTAATATTCCAATGTAGGTGTTTCAAGAAACGAATAACCCCACTCTTTAATGGCTTTCTCCATTAAGGAACGAACACGATGCTTTTTTTCATAAAGTTCTGGAAGTGTATCTCTCATGCCTAGTGGCTTTTCAAACATAAACAAGCGGCTCATATTCTTCATCCTTTTTGCTTTAGTTCGCTAATATGGTAGTAAATTAAAGTTATATGTAGTTTATCGCGTTTCTGCTCATATCGTCAATTAAAAAATTTTGAAAAAATATACTATTAGTTTACCATTACAATAAAAAAAAGACGCATGGAAAAAACCACACGCCTTTCGTTTTATTAAAAAGTTTTATTACCAGAACTTTGGATTGCTTTTTACAAGTGTAACTACGGTCGTCTTACTTGTATTTCCTGCTGCATCTGTCGCAGTGAAGGTTAAAACAGTTCCATGTGTTTGAGCAGATTTGAATGGGATATAGAAAACACCCTTTTCATCGGCTACAGCACTACCTAAGAAAGAGCCGTCAGCAAAAACCTTTACCGTGGAACCTGCTTCTGCAAATCCTGTAACATTCTTTGCAGGAGCAATTAATTGCCCAACCATCGGTGCATTTGGTGGTGTGACATCCTTGACAACAACTTTCGTTTCAACGCTTGTGTTTTGTGCCTTATCTGTAGCAGTTACACTAATTTCTGTACCGGCTTTTTGGACCGGGATGGTAACCATAAATGATCCGTCTGTGCTTGCTAGTGCAGTACCAAGAACTACACCATTTGCTTTTACTTCAACTTTTGCTCCATCCTCTGTTTTTCCCGTAACTGTTGCAGATTGATCTGTTACCTCATTAACCATTGGCGCATCTGGTGCAACAGTATCAATTAAAATTCTTCCTTCGATTTGAGCAGAAATTGGCTGGCCATTAAAGGATTTCACATAGTCCACAAAAGCATCAAGATCAGAACACCAAGTTGTTCTATTAGTTCCTTGTTTAAGGATAGTAAATCCATCTCCACCATCTGCCATAAAGTTATTTACTGTTACGCTATACACTTTATTCGGATCAATTTTTGAGCCGTTTGGCAGATAAATATCAAGTATCTTTTGTCCGATAGGCAAATTATTGGTCCAAGTATAGTTCAAGCCAGATATTTGCATAATTTTTGCATAGCTAGTAGCAGACCACTGTTGGTTAAGCAGTGTTCTTACTTGATCGCCTGTTATATTCATTGAAACGATATCATTTCCAAATGGCTGGATAGCAAATAAATCTCCCCACTTTATGTCACCAGCGCTCTTAATATCGTCACGAATACCGCCAACATTCATAAAGGCAAAGTCAGTACCTGTTTTTGCTTTCATTCCATCCGCAATAAAGTTTCCTAATGCCGTTTCACCAGACGCGTTTTGAGTACGAGAAATTGGAGCTGCTGCCTGCCCCACTACTTGGTTTGTGATTGGAGCAACATCTGCAAGATACCCGTCAAGCTCTGCTTTAATTTTTGCATCAAGATGCTCTGGATTTTGGAAGGTAGATACAATCTCAGCCTTTTTCGCAATAATATCCTGTGTAATTGGATCAATCGTTAAATTAACATCCGAAAAAGCAGTTCCATAGGAATAAGCTTGAACCAGCAATTTTCCATTAACAGTTGAATTTAAATATTTGTGATCATGAGCACCAAAAATAACGTCTACCTCAGGATCAACAGCCTTAGCAATATCCACTGCTCTACCAACAGGATTTGATCCATCTAGAGCAGATGTCCCTGAGTCATGCGCCAAAACAACAATTGCTTTAATTCCTTGATTTTCTAATTCTTTGGCGTACTTATTAATGGCTTCAGTTTCATCAGTGAATTTAAGTCCTGCAACACCACTTGGTGTGACAATGCTTGGAGTTTCAGTCGTTACGACTCCAATAAATCCGATTTTAACCCCATTGACTTCCTTCACTGCATATGGAGGAAGAATAAGATTTCCTGTATTTTCATCTACCACGTTTGCAGCCACAACAGGGAAATTAGCACCTGTATAGGGTCCATACTCAGCTTCATATTTTTGAGTTTTAGGATTGCTTCCACCATAAATCATTCGCTTTAACTCGGTTACACCTTCATCAAATTCATGGTTTCCGACTGTTCCAACATCAAAACCAATTTCATTCATTAAACGAACTGTTGGTTCATCTTGTAATAAAGCTGATACTGGACGGCTTGCGCCAATTAAGTCCCCCGACTCTACCATTAAAGTATTAGGATTGGTTGCTTCTCTCTCCTTTAAATATCCAGCTAAGTATTGAATTCCTCCAACAGGCTGACCATTAACCTTAGTAGAATAATCCAATTGTCCATGGTAGTCGTTGATCCCTAATAGCTGAACATAGACGTTTTGGTCCAAAGTATACTGCTCCCAAGTTACATCATTAACAACTTGAGGCCCAACATCTTTAATAGTTTGAGAGGCTTGAGCAAATGGAATGGCATCAGGCGAAGATCTGAATACTAGTTTCGCTACTCCGCCAACAGGTGCAATTTTCCAATTGTTATCAGCTGTTGGATTAACAGTACCTTTTTCAGAAATATAATCCATTAAAATCTGACGATTTTCGTATGGAGAATCAACAACAATTGTTGCTTTTCCACCCTTCAATCCTGGAAAATTACCCCCTCCACCTGCTCGGTAGTTATTCGTGGCAACAATAAATTTCTGATTTGGATCAATTGGTGTTCCATCCATATTGGTAAAATGAATGATCCGATGAGCATCAGCATTCGCTACATCACCAGTACTAAAGTTATACCTAGCAGGTTGTGTAACATCTACTTGATATTTCACACCATCTATCACATCAAAATTATATGGTTGGAATGTATAATTGATTAATTCCTGTGCAGCTGCATTAGTAGGGTCAATTTGATTAAATTGGGAGGCTGACATTTCCAGCCACTCTTTTACTTCGGCACCTGATAACTCCACCGCTTTTAGGGTGTTATTATACAAATAAAGGTCATTAGCACTTTTAATGGAAAGATCTCCTTTTGAGATATTCGTATAATCAGCTGTCCCGCCTCGGCCTGCTTTGAAAGGTGCACCTGCAGAAATAACAGGAATATCCTTTAAATCTGGGCGGTTTGTTTTAATCCAATTTTTTACATAATCTGTTTGAGCATTGTTTACAATTTGAATGGTTGGATCATCAATAACACGTGAAAAATAGCTGTATAGCGGTGCTGTTGTTGCGCCAATTTTCCCACGAACATAGGCAAGTGTTCCTTCATGTGCGTCTTTTACAGCATCCACAATTTGCTGGTCTGGACCATCAATGGTTGAAACCTTAATATTGTTCACTGTTTTTGTGAGTGGTCTAAGTGTTGCATTTGAACTTATAACAGTCCATTTACCATCTGCCTTTTGCAACTCAAGATCCATTACACCAAGATTATTTCCCCAGAAGCCTGCTTCCATGGCTGGAACATTATTAATATGGCCATTTACATTATCAATTCCAGTTTTTCCATTAAAAGATCCGTCCCCAGGGAAATTTAAATGTGCATGTCCGAAAAGAAGGGCATCAATCCCAGGAACCTTACTTAAAGCGTAAACAGCATTTTCTGCATCCTGCTGGCCATCAGAGGCAATATCACATCCAGAATGTGCAATGGCAACAATTATGTCGGCTCCAGCAGCTTTCATTTCCGGAATAAATTTGTTAGCGCTTTCAACTATATCTTTCGTAATAACCTTTCCAGATAAGTTATCCTTATCCCACTGCATAATTTGTGGTGGAGCAAATCCAATTACCCCTATCTTAATGGTTTGCTCATTCCCATTCCCGTCTTTTACCACTTTATCTAGAATTTTATATGGAGTAAAATAATTTTGATCATTTGTCGGATCATTATCATGGTCATCCTTATAAATATTAGCGTTTACAAATGGATATGGAGCTTCTTCTAATGCATTATTAAGAAAATCCAACCCATAGTTGAATTCGTGATTTCCAACGGTTCCAGCATCATAGTTTAATAGACTCATTGCTTTAAACATTGGATGTACTTCATCTGGACCTAATCCTTTTACCTTTGCAACATAATCTGCAAGCGGAGTCCCCTGAAGAAGATCACCTGCATCAAATAACATAGAATTATCTACTTCAGAACGAGCCTGTTTAATCAGTTGGGCTGTCCGATCAAGTCCATATTCAATGGTCGGAGCGTCCTTGTAGTAATCATAATCCATCGCATTTGAATGTAAATCAGTAGTTTCCATGATCCGTAGTTTAACAGGTGAAGATATTTCAGCGGCTTTTACATTATAATGGTTGAATGGTGAGATAATAGTCCCAAGCAGTAAAGCAATGGTAGTAATTTTACTAAATTTCCTACTATTTTTTTTGTTCTTCATTCTTTTGTTCCACCTACCCTCTTCTTTTTTTAATAAAAAATAGATTATTCTACCTGAAATCCCTCCCTTTTTAAAATTAGACAATCCCTGGCAAATATATATATATGTTTAAATTCACCAAAATTGCCCAAATACTTCACTAAATTAGTCATTCATTTGTTCTCTATTAACTATTATACGTTCTTTATTAAGAATATTTAAGTAATATTTTCTCTTTTTTTTAAAAAAAGTCTGACCGAATATCGGCCAGACTTTTCATGTCTACAAATGGAATTATCTCTCCTGCATAGATTCCATTTCCTCTTTTGTATAAATAAGTTTCATTGGATTCCCTCCGACAAACACTCCTGGAGGAACGTCCTTATGTACAAGAGTTCCAGCGGACACAATGGCTCCATCACCAATCGTAACACCTGGAAGAATCGTTGAATTGGCACCAATCATAACCTCGCTGCCAATTTCAACAGGCCCAAGCCGATATTCTTTGATTAAATATTCGTGAGCCAGGATGGTGGTGTTGTATCCAATGACAGTATTTCGGCCTACGCTAATTTTTTCAGGAAACATCACATCAAGCATGACCATTAGGGCAAACGAAGTCTGTTCTCCAACCGTCATTTTTAAAAAATTTCGATATAGCCAATTTTTCATTCCTAAGAAAGGGGTATATCGCGCCATTTGAATAACAACAAAATTCTTAACAACCTTCCAAAATGGAACTGTTTTATAGACATGCCAAAGTGAATTTGCTCCTTCAACTGGATAGCGGGACGTTTTTCTCATTGAATCACACTCCGAGAATGGTTAATAGATCGGCCATATTCTCTAACATATAATCTGGATTAAATGAGGCCAAATAGTCTTGGCCCTTAACCGTCCAGGCGACACCTGCAGTCATCGTTCCAGCATTTTTCCCTGCTAAAATATCATGATAGTTATCGCCAACCATGATTGCTTCCTCTGGTTTTGAATCCAACTGTTCCAATGCTTTAAAAATAGGTTCAGGATCTGGCTTCTCTTTTGTCACATGATCTAGAGCTACAATCACATCAAAATAGGGATCCAATTTCATTACCTTAAGTCCCCTTAAAACGGTCTCATATAGCTTTGTTGTCACAATTCCGATCTTAAAGCCTTTCTCCCTCAATGTTTTAATCGTCTCAAGTACACCGTCATATTCTTTTACAAGCAAGTCATGATTTTCTAAATTAAAATGGCGGTACTCTGTTATCATTTCCTCTGCGAGTTGAGGATCAATCCCGTAAAACGTGTCTTTTAAAGAGGGCCCGATAAAAGGCAGGACATCCTCACGTTTATATTTACTTGGATAATATTTTTCAAGTGTATGTAAAAAAGTAGCGATAATTAAATCATTCGTATTAATCAATGTCCCATCCAAATCAAACAGGATCGTTGTCATATTAGCCTCCATATGTAGCTTCCTTTCCTTTCTTGATGTCTGAAGCGATAAATTCTTTTTCTCTACCTTAAGATAATCCCTGATCTAAATAATGTGTATCCGCAAATCCCTTTTTTCGCCTGTAAAAAATAAGCATCACTGCAACAACAACAATGACAATAGAAATCATTTGTGCCATGCGAAGTGTAGAGGTCAGCATCAAGCTATCAGTCCGCATTCCTTCAACGAAGAAACGGCCAATGGAATACCAAATAAGGTACGTAAGGAACATTTCGCCCCTGCGAAGATTGACTCGGCGGAAGGAAATGAGCAAGATAAATCCTGCAAAGTCCCATAGAGATTCATATAAAAAAGTCGGATGATAATAATGGCCATTTATATACATTTGATTAATAATAAATGGAGGTACATGCAATTGCTCCAAAAAAGCTCTGCTCACCTCACGGCCGTGTGCCTCCTGGTTCATGAAATTTCCCCAGCGTCCAATGGCTTGACCAAGAATTAAACTTGGCGCAGCAATGTCCGTTATTTTCCAGAAGGAGATTCCTCTTGCCTTTGTAAAAAAATAAACCGTCAGAACAGAGCCAATCAGGGCTCCGTGAATGGCAATTCCACCATGCCAAATCTGTGGAATTTCACTGAAATGGTTCGAATAAAAACCCCATTCAAAAAGAACATAATAAATACGAGCTGAAATAATTGCGATAGGAATAGCCCAAATCATTAAATCTGGAAATGTTTCTTTTGGAAGTCCTCTACGGTCACTTTCTCTAATAGCCAAGTAAAGAGCTAGAGCTAATCCAGAACCAATAATGATTCCATACCAATGCACCTGTATAGGCCCAAGATGAAACGCAATTGGATTTAAAGGATGAATCTTTTCATTCATTGACAACTCTCCCTTTTCTAAAAATCATCATGATCGCCGTCTTCAATGACATTTGAAAGACGTTGTGTAAATTGCTGTGCTGTATTCACACCCATTCTTTTTAGACGGAAATTCATCGCAGCTACTTCGATAATAACAGCAAGGTTTCGCCCTGGGCGAACAGGAATCGTAATTTTCGTAACCTCGGCTTCAATAATCTTCATTTTCTCCTCGTCTAACCCTAAGCGATCATATTGGCGTTTTGCATCCCATATTTCCAAATTTACTACAAGTGAAATCTTTTTATTGCTTCGAACAGCACCAGTACCAAAAAGAGTCATAACATTGATAATACCTAAACCACGAATTTCTAATAAATGCTCAATCAATTCTGGAGAGGTTCCAACAAGTGTATCTTGATCCTCTTGACGAATTTCTACACAATCATCGGCTACCAATCGATGCCCTCTTTTTACTAATTCCAAAGCTGTTTCACTTTTACCTACACCGCTTTTTCCAGTAATTAAAACTCCTACACCATATATATCTACTAAAACTCCATGAACGGCCGTTGTTGGGGCAAGCTTACTCTCCAAAAAGTTCGTTAAACGGCTTGAGAACCGTGTTGTCTTCGTGCTTGTCCTAAGAACGGGCACAGATTCGCGTTCAGAAGCCTCTATTAACTCGGGAGGAACCTCTAAATCTCTTGTCACAATAATAGCAGGGGTAATGTCTGTACATAAACGTTCCATTCTCGAAATACGGGCAGTCTCACTTAATTCATTAAAGAAGGATAATTCCGTTTTCCCTAATAACTGAATCCTTTCAGCTGGATAGTATTCAAAATAACCAGCCATTTCAATACCTGGGCGGGAAATATCTCCAGTAGTAATCGAACGGTCTATCCCTTCTTCACCACTAATTAGTTCAAGATGAAATTTCTCAAAAATATCCTTGGTACGAACTTTAGACAAAATTACGCCCTCCTTTTTAAGGCTACTCGTATTTTTTTATTTTAACATTTTTTTAAAAGGAACCAAATCTATAGTTTCCTTATTTTATTTTAAGTGAAAAAAGAAATAAGCAACATTATTTTGTTTAAGGAGTTCACTAAAGTAAAATAAAAAACTTGCAGTGATCTATACCTGCAAGTTTCTTCGTTTATTTTCGATTTCCCGAGGACTCAAATAAAGTTTTTTGAACAACCAAATTGACGACAGACATCAAAACGGCTGCAAGCATTGCCATACCGAAACCATGAATTTGAAAGGAGTCTCCCATAAGCATATCGGTTAATTCTAATGTCATGGCATTAATGACAAAAAGGAAGAGCCCGAGAGTTAAAATTGTTGCAGGCAGTGTAAGAAGAATAAGCAAGGGCCTGACAAGAATATTCAAAATAGATAATACGAAGCTTGCCTCAAGTGCAGATGTAAAGCCAGCTAACTGAAAGCTGGTATGGAAATATCCAGCCAGTGCCATAAATAAAACGGCATTAATGACAATACCGAGCAGCCATTTCAAAAAAAATCAACTCCCTATTTAAACGGTGTAACTCCATCGCCTTGATGAATGGTAACAGATCCCGTTTTTGTTTCGGCAAAAATTTTCAGAAGACTTTCTGAGTGGTTTACTGACTGAAAACGAAGGTTCTTTTGGACCATCTCATTTTTTTCATCTAAAATTTCAATGCCATCAAGTAGAACGTTAATTCCACCTAAATTTGTTTTTATTTTACCATGAACACCTAAATCCTTTGGCACATATAAATCAATTGCACCTGTTGTCGCCTTCGCTGAAAAAGACTCACACCGATTTCCAAAAAGATTCGTCAGTAAGTTCCCATTAAAGGATTCCAATTCTGCCTTACGAAAATCCCCATCAAGCTTAATAGTGCCATTAATGGTTTCTGCCTCTATATGATCAACAAAGCTATTCATCATTTTAATTTGCCCATTCGCGGTTTCAACTTCCACTTTTTTACCTGAAACAGTAGTGAAATTAATTTTGCCATTTGCTGTTTTTACTTTTAAATCCTCAACCTTCATGTTATCTCCAGAAATCGGCCCATTAAATAATCTGACACGAACTCGCTCATATTCAGCCTGTGGAACATAAAGAAGAGTATCCACCTTCATCCATTTCTGTTGGGTTGTAAACCTTAATTTTGCCCCTTCAATAGAGAAAGAGGCATCCTTTAAGAAATTTTGCCTTGCTTGATCCTCGTTTTCAGCCCTATAAACCTTTGCCTTGCACTCGACTCGAACATCCTGTTGGTCCCACGGAATGATGTGAACAGATCCATTAGCGATGTCAATGTCTATTTCTCTTGGCACAACATTCCCTTGATGAAAAATATGAGATATTTCGACAGACTGGCCAAAGTTAAAATCAAAATCAACCTCTTTTATTTTTTTTATGGCGGTATCTACAAATTCAAAAATTTTGTCCTTAGTGGATTGAAGCTTTTGATGAACTGTATCCTCTTTTTTAGCTTCCTCAAAATGAGTAGTAGAAGAACCTTGATTTTGTTCAAGCTGTTCAAGCAGATTCAGTGCTTCATCAACTGTTATTTTTCCTTCCTCCACCATTTTTAAAATTCTTATTCTTTCCTCTTTCACCCTTATCCCCCCCTATTTTTCATTTAGGACCTTTATTCCTTTAACTATATTCCAAATTACAACGACCATGCTAACTAGCACCATTAAAATAATTCCACTAATTGTAAAGAATGGAACCTGATCAGGTCTAACCCCTGCGTCATAAATGATTGCAAACACTAAAAGTGGTAGTGGAATAATGGGTACCAGATGGGAAAACAATGCTTTCTTTGCATTTCTTTTTGTATCTTGGTCTCCAGAAGCAAAAAACACAACTAGAGGGAAAATAAATCCCGCAAAGAAAATACTAAAATAACATAATGATGAAAGTACTTTTCTCGACTCCATGCTGCTCACTCCTTTATAGTTAGTGTACGAAATGAAAATTTGAAAGTTTCATGTTTCAAAAACTTTCATATAACCCAATGTGCTAATAAGAAAAGCGAAAGCGTAGGCGTTTGGCCTCTTTGAAAAAGCTACCGCTTTTTCTTCGGGCGATGAAGCGGTCGTACAGTGACCGAAACTCTTTTTGAAATTGGGAAATGGGCTTTGAGACCGCTGTTTAGTGACCGACACTCTTTTTAATATTGAAAAACGGGCTTTGAGACAGGCATCAGTGACCTAAACCCTTTTTGAAATTGGGAAACGGGCTCTGAGACTGCCCCTCAGCGACCGAAACTCTTTTTGAAATTGAAAAACGGGCTCTGAGACTGGTGATCAGTGACCGAAACTCTTTTTGAAATTGAAATACGGGCTCTGAGACCGCCTCTCAGTGATTAAAAGTTAGAAGGATGGACCTTTTCAAGAAGAAATCATATTTATCAAAGAAGGAAATAAAATAAAAAGCTGCCGAAGCTTTTTCGACAGCCTGAGGAGGATTTGCACCTCCTTTTTATCTTTCCAATATTGCTTCTTTTTCTGTAATTTGCTTTTTCATCCGTAAACGGTCGCGTTCTAGAATGGGTTTTAAATATTTACCTGTGTAAGAGGCTGGTACCTCTGCAATTTTCTCCGGCGTACCGGTGGCAATAATGGTTCCACCTTTATCGCCGCCCTCAGGCCCAAGGTCAATAATATAATCTGCTGCCTTAATGACATCCAAATTATGCTCTATCACAAGAACCGTGTCGCCATTCTCCACTAAGCGTTGAAGAACAATTAAGAGCCTCGAGATATCATCTACATGGAGACCTGTTGTTGGTTCATCCAAAATATAAAAGGAGCGACCATTTGAACGGCGGTGTAGCTCGGATGCCAGTTTCACACGCTGGGCTTCCCCACCGGAAAGGGTCGTTGCTGGCTGACCAAGTTGAATGTAACCCAATCCTACATCATAAATGGTTTGCAGCTTCCGGCTGATTTTTGGAATATTTTCAAAGAAGTTTAACGCATCCTCTACGGTCATATCCAAAATTTCCGATATATTTTTTCCCTTATATTTGACCTCCAATGTTTCCCGATTATACCGTTTTCCATGGCACACCTCACACGGAACGTAAACATCAGGAAGGAAGTGCATCTCAATTTTAATAATTCCATCCCCACGGCAAGCCTCACAACGGCCGCCTTTTACGTTAAAGCTGAAACGGCCCTTCTTATAGCCGCGTACCTTCGCTTCATTGGTGGAGGCAAAAACGTCGCGAATATCGTCAAACACCCCAGTATACGTAGCAGGGTTGGATCTTGGTGTTCTTCCAATTGGAGATTGGTCAATATCAATGACCTTTTCCAAGTAATCAATCCCTTTAATACTTTTATGTTCACCAGGCCTTGTTTTGGCGTGGTGTAGCTTTTGCGCAAGGGATTTATGAAGGATTTCATTAATGAGCGTACTTTTACCTGAACCTGATACCCCAGTTATGGCAATAAACATTCCTAAAGGAAACTTCACATTGACATTTTTTAAATTATTTTCTGAAGCCCCTTTAATTTCAATATAGCGACCATCTGGCTTCCGGCGTTCAAGCGGAAGCGGGATGAATTTTTTGCCTGAAAGGTATTGTCCAGTTAAGGAATGAGGATCTGCCATTACTTCCTCAGGTGTTCCAGCTGAAACAATTTCTCCTCCATGTACGCCTGCGCCAGGGCCAACATCAATTAAATAGTCAGCAGCAAGCATCGTATCCTCATCATGCTCGACGACAATTAAAGTGTTCCCAATATCACGCATACTTTGAAGGGTTCCGATTAATCGCTCATTGTCGCGCTGATGAAGTCCGATAGATGGCTCGTCTAAAATATAAAGGACTCCTGTTAAGCGGGAACCAATTTGAGTGGCCAATCGAATCCGCTGTGCTTCCCCACCTGATAATGTTCCTGCCGCGCGGCTAAGAGTTAAATAATCAAGGCCTACGTTGATTAAAAAGCCAAGTCGCTCATTAATTTCGCGGAAAATAAGTCTGGCAATCTTCATTTCTTTTTCGGTTAATTCTAATTCTGAGAAAAATTGATTAGCCTCTTCGATTGAAAGATCTGTGATTTGAGAAATATGATGACCTGAAATCAATACTGCTAAGCTCTCTTTTTTCAAACGATAGCCTTTACAGGATGGGCATGGCTGCTGACCCATATATTTTTCCATCTGCTCTCTGATAAAATCAGAGCTTGTCTCCTTGTAGCGGCGTTCCACGTTACGAAGGACACCTTCAAATTGAATGTTATTTTCCCTAATTTGTCCAAAATCATTTTCATATCGGAAATAAATTTTATCAGTCCCTGATCCATACAAAATTTTATCCATTAAATGAGGAGGGATATCCTTAACTGGTATATCCATATCAATCCCATAATGGCCGCAAATAGCTGTCAAGAGCTGCGGATAGTATTGGGAGCTTGTTGGTTCCCATGGGGCTATGGCGTGCTGCTTCAAGGTTAAATCCTTATTTGGAATAACTAGATCAAGGTCAACCTCAAGCTTTGAACCAAGCCCATCACATTCAGGACATGCACCAAAAGGGCTATTAAAAGAAAACATTCTAGGCTCTAACTCTTCAATGGCGAAACCACACTCAGGACACGCATGGTTTTCACTAAAGAGTAGCTCTTTATCACCCATTACATCCACAATTACTTTCCCTTCACCAAGACGAAGAGCTGTTTCAAGAGAATCCGCTATTCGAGCAGAGACCCCTTCTTTCACAACAATTCGGTCTACTACTACTTCAATAGAATGCTTCTTATTCTTTTCGAGTTCAATTTCCTCTCCAATATCCATCATTTCCCCATCGACTCGTACACGGACAAAACCTTGCTTTTTAATATCCTCAAACACCTTCACATGTGTACCTTTTCTTCCAGAAACCATTGGAGCAAGAATCTGCATTTTCGTCCGTTCAGGGTATTCCAAAATCCGGTCTACCATTTGCTCAACGGTTTGCGAGGTGATTTCAATATGATGGATAGGGCAAGTCGGACGCCCGATCCGAGCATACAGTAAACGTAAATAATCATAGATTTCAGTCACTGTTCCAACTGTTGAACGAGGATTACGACTAGTTGTTTTTTGATCAATTGAAATAGCCGGTGATAATCCTTCAATGGCGTCTACATCCGGTTTATCCATTTGTCCGAGAAATTGCCGGGCATATGCTGATAAAGATTCTACATAGCGGCGCTGTCCTTCCGCGTAAATCGTATCAAAGGCAAGTGAGGACTTTCCTGAACCAGAAAGTCCTGTTAACACTACAAGCTTATCTCTCGGAATGGTGACATCAATATTTTTTAAATTGTGGGCTCTAGCGCCTTTCACAATTAGTTTCTCCATTGCCATGTATACGTCATCCTTCCGCTTTCAACTCTAAAATTAAATCACGAAGCTCAGCCGCACGCTCGAAATTGAGTGCTTTGGCAGCCTCCTTCATTTCTTTTTCCATATCTAAAAGTACGCGATCTCTTTCCTTTTTCGACATTTGGCCAAAGGATGAAGCTGGTTTATACTCTTCTGTTTCTTCAGCAGCATGGGTAGCCCGAATCACATCTCGAATTTCCTTTTGAATGGTCATTGGTGTGATTCCGTGCTTTTCATTATACTCTTCCTGAATCGAACGGCGACGTTTTGTTTCAGTAATCGCAACATCCATAGAACGGGTTATATTGTTGCCATACATAATAACCTTTCCATTTGCATTCCGCGCTGCACGCCCAATTGTTTGAATGAGAGAACGTTCAGAACGCAGGAAGCCTTCCTTATCGGCATCGAGGATGGTAACTAAGGACACTTCAGGGATATCAAGACCTTCTCTAAGAAGGTTAATCCCTACAAGAACATCGTACTTTCCAAGCCTTAGTTCTCGAATAATCTCAATGCGTTCCAGGGTTTTAATCTCAGAATGCAAGTACTGAACCTTAATTCCAATTTCCTTTAAATAATCTGTCAGGTCCTCTGACATTTTTTTCGTCAATGTTGTAACAAGAACACGTTCATTACGTTTCATTCGATCATGAATTTCACCAATTAGATCATCGATTTGACCCTCAATTGGACGAACCTCAATAATTGGATCAAGCAGTCCTGTCGGCCGAATAATTTGCTCAATCATTACTGGAGTATGTTCGATTTCATATGGGCCTGGTGTAGCAGAAACATAGACAATGTTGGAAACATGCTTCTCAAATTCATCAAAAGTAAGCGGCCTGTTATCAAGTGCCGATGGCAGACGGAAGCCATGATCAACAAGCACTTGCTTTCGCGCTTTATCTCCATTAAACATTCCTCTAATCTGAGGCAAGGTTACATGTGACTCATCAATGACAATCAGGAGGTCCTCTGGAAAATAGTCTAATAATGTATAGGGAGTGGAGCCAGCGGGTCTTAACGTTAAATGGCGGGAATAGTTTTCGATACCTGAGCAAAAGCCCATTTCCCGCATCATTTCTAAGTCATAGCGTGTCCGCTGTTCGAGGCGCTGTGCCTCAAGCAATTTATTTTGTTCACGTAATTCCTCAAGCCGTACTTCCAATTCTTTTTCG
Source organism: Bacillota bacterium (assembly GCA_030705955.1). Taxonomy (GTDB): domain Bacteria; phylum Bacillota; class Bacilli; order Bacillales; family Cytobacillaceae; genus JAUZPL01. The sequence goes on from JAUZPL010000010.1 coordinate 83,104, forward strand.
ATATTTTCAATGGCAATTCGTAACTTCTCTTCTCTTGTAACGAAGTGGGAAGCCGGGAATATCGCAACGTGTTCACGTTCACCAATAATTTCCCCTGTCAATGCATCCACTTCACGAATTCGATCAATTTCATCACCAAAAAACTCTACCCGAATACAGTGTTCATCACGGGAAACCGGGAAAATCTCCACAACATCCCCTCGTACTCTGAATGTCCCTCGCTTAAAGTCAATATCATTCCGTTCATACTGGATGTCAACCAAACGATGCAGCAGCTGGTTTCTTTCAATTTCCATCCCAGTCCGAAGAGATAGCACCATTTCACGATATTCTTCCGGTGAACCGAGGCCATAAATACAGGAAACACTTGCAATGATGATGACATCCTTTCTTTCAAATAAAGAGGATGTTGCAGAGTGCCTGAGCTTATCGATTTCATCATTAATACTGGCATCCTTCTCAATGAACGTATCCGTTTGCGGCACATATGCCTCTGGCTGATAATAATCATAATAGCTAACGAAATATTCAACCGCATTACTAGGGAAAAATTCCTTAAATTCGCTGTAAAGCTGCCCTGCTAATGTTTTATTATGGGCAATGACAAGTGTTGGCCTATTTACCTCTTTAATCACATTGGAAATGGTAAACGTTTTTCCGGTGCCTGTTGCCCCAAGCAATGTTTGGTGTCGTTTATTGTTTTGAATGCCTTCGACTAATTTTTGAATCGCTACAGGTTGATCGCCCTGTGGCGAATATTTTGACACTAATTCAAATTGGTCCTTCACAGCCTTTTCCTCCTGTAAAATAGATCCGTTCTAGAAGTTAAAATCTCTATTACCCATTTTACCACAATGACCCAGAAACAAACCAACAAAAAGCGAACGAGTATTCTATATTTTTTATTAAAAAGGCTGTTGCTACTATTTGTGCTCATTGTTATGGCTTTTTTTACTTTTACAACACCAAAAGAGCCTGCCAACTTGGCAGACTCTTTCATTAGTTTTTCTTTAAAATCCTTGGCTTCATTTTTGCAGCAAGCCAAAATCCAATGGTAAGTGAGAAGGCGTCAATCACAATGAGTAAAAATGTATTTGTGTAACCCTTATAAACAGAGGCCGCAATGAGACCTACCGTTAAGACGAGGCCAATGACTCGATTATAGGTAACCCGTGTAAAAAGTAAAACTAGGAGACCAGGAAAAAAAAGGGCGGCAAAATAAACAATAACCAATGGCACCACCTCATTTATTGACTTCTTACCGTTATTCTAAAAATTTCAACATGAAAATGCAACTATCTTTTTTTCTAAATGATATTTTCTGGCTGGAGTTGACATTGAAATGTACCTTTTTCAATTTGAATGGTGGCATGTTCAATACTAAATTGATCATGCAATTCCTTCGTCAATTTTTGAAGCATTTCATCATTATCTTCTATTTCAGTACGAACCAAATGAACAGTTAATGCCGCTTCCGTTGTACTCATTCCCCATACATGCAAATCATGCACCTCTAAAATAGTAGGCAAATTACTTAAATAGGCTTTAATTTTTTTAATATCAATTCCCTCTGGAACAGCATCAAGCGAAAGATTGAGGGATTCCTTCAATAATCCCCAAGTACCAAATAAAATAATAATGGAAATCATCAAGCTCACTAAAGGATCAAGCCACTCCCATCCTGTCCAAAGAATGACAAACCCTACAATCACGACTCCTAACGAAACGACTGCATCAGCCGCCATGTGCAGAAAGGCTGCGCGAATGTTAAGGTCATTTTTTCTGCCTGACATGAAAAGTAAGGCCGTAATCGTATTAATTACAATGCCAATCAGTGCCACAATAATAACCGTTTTTCCTGCAACGGGTTGTGGATTGGAGAAGCGGTGAACTGCCTCCCAAGCAATTGCACCAATAGCAACCAATAAAAAAATCGCATTGAATAAAGCTGATAGAATGGAGCTTCTTTTGTATCCATATGTCCGCATTTCAGATGGGCCCTTTTTTCCAAGCCAAACAGCAATCCAAGCAATAATCAAGCCAAGTACATCGCTCACATTATGGCCTGCATCTGCAAGCAAGGCTAAGGAGCCTCCTAAAATACCATAAATAATTTCAACAATAATAAAAATACTATTTAAAATAATGCCACATCCGAAGGCAAAACCAAAATTAGCCGGGGCATGACTATGTCCATGATGGTGCCCGTGATCAGGATGTTGATGGCTGGAATGTTGTGACATCTTTTCTCCCCTTTTCTTTAATTTTGTCATATTATTTTCAGCCGATTCTTCTTACAATATGAAAAAAAACCTAATTTGTTATTCTTGTTTTCAATTCATCCACATGTGTAAGCGCAATTTGAATTAACTGTTTGACATGGTCATCATCAAGGTAATAATAAACAAGCTTACCTTCTTTGTGGAATTTAGCTAGACCTAAACTTTTTAAATGACGTAAATGATGGGATGCTGTAGCAGTTGTCGCTCCTACAATAGTAGCCACATCACAAACACAAAGCCTTTCTTCAATCGTTAGTGCATAGGCAATTTTCATCCTAGTTTCATCAGACAATGCTTTAAATACAGTAGCTGCATCATGAAGCTTTTCAGTGGCTAATTGTTTCTGAACTTGTTCTACTTTTTCACTCTCAACACAAGGAATTTCACATATATCGTCCTGCTTCATTCTGACACCTTCTATTATTCAAACATTCATTTGAATATATCATATTCAAGTGAGCATTTGAATGTCAATTATTTTTTAAAAAAATTGTAGAAAGGAGGGCTTCCATGGAAGAAGAATTATTCATGACAGAACACCGTCCATACCCACTTCCAAGCACACCATGGATCATGACACAAACGTGGGAACACTTACTGTTTCTCCACTGGAGAGTACCCCAAACACTTCTCAGACCTCTTTTGCCGCCCGAGCTAGAATTGGATACATATGAGGGTCATGCTTGGATTAGTGCTCTCCCCTTTCGTGTAACCCACCAAAAAATGAGAGGACTACCTGAAATTCCTCTATTTAATACCTTTTTGGAGTTAAATGTTCGAACCTATGTAAAATATAAAGGTTTTTCTGGAGTATACTTTTTCTCACTTGATGCAAACCACCCGCTCGCAGTTTGTGGCGCAAGGGTTTTTTCACTTCCATACAAACATGCAACCATGAAAATGAAGATAGAAAACCAGTCTATTGCTTTTACAAGCAAACGTATATTTTCTAATAACGGGAGGTTTGATGCAGAATATAAGCCTGTTTCAGAACCAATCTTCACCCTTTCAGGCACCCTTGATTCCTGGCTTCTTGAACGTTATTGTTTATTTACGAAATGGGGTAAACAACTTTTACAAGGTGACATTCACCACAAAAAGTGGGAGGTTAGCAAGGTAAAGGTAGCTTTTACGGAAAATACAGTTGGTCCGTTCGGCAGACCAAGCGAACCCCCTTTACTTCACTATTCTTCTATTAAGAAGACATTTATTTGGCCTTTGAAAAAAGTGGAATGAAGAAAAAAACAGAAGGGCCTTCGTAGCGACTGATGGGAAACAACCAAGGGCTCTCAGATTGTCGAGAAAAGGATTCGAGACAGTCCCTCAGTGACCGTAATCCTCTTTGAAATTGGAGAACGGGCTCTGAGACAGTCCCTCAGTGACCGAAACTTTTTTTGAAATTGGAGAACGGGCTCTGAGACAGTCGTTCAGTGACCAAAACTCTTTTTATAATTGGAAAACGGGCTCTGAGACAGTCGCTCAGTGACCAAAACCATTTTTAAAATTGAA
>JAUZPL010000100.1 GCA_030705955.1 Bacillota bacterium
CTTAAAGTTTTTCGAATTAAAAATAAAAAGTAACCCCAAAAGAATAGCCAAATTCAATATAGTACTACTTGCATATATTAATTGAGATAATACACTATGCTCCTTCGAAACATCTAAAATGGGTTTAACAATAAATGCCCAGCTGATGGAAGAAGCAATTGAAATGATGATAAGTGTATCGTAAACCAATTTAAAAATTTTAGAAATACTACTATTTGTGAGAAGAAAGTTAAATGCAACAAATATAAAAACACGCATTAAAATCCAAAAAATATCACAAGTACCAGGAAATGGTGGCGTTATTCTCAAGTAAATATCATAGTACATCCAAACAACCATTCCAAGGGTATAGCTTACCATCGAAAAACTAAGAAATAACCAAAAAATTCTGTCTCTGGTTTTTACCTGTTGATACCTTCGATATAACCAATATGCCGCAATAATAGGAGCTGTTGTTTGAAATAGGTCACTTCCTATAATTCTTAGCCAGTCATTATTACAAGCTAGCAACCATATTGCATAGGCTAAAGTATGTATTAAAATTACAAAAATCGCCATTTTTCTAGATGCAATTATACCCATGATGTCACTTCCTATTAGTGGACTTTCTTCACAAATCTAACTTTATTATACTAATAAGTTACTATAAAGGTAAAAGGAAATTTGTCGTTTTTTGTCGCAAAATGTTATTTTTTCTAATTATAGATTCGGTTTTAATGAAATAGAAGTATAATTGGGTTCGAATTTTCTGAGTACTCTCATAAATACTGAAAAGTAAATTACTTTTCTTTACATTAATTAGTGATATCATAAAAATATATTTATTAAGGAGATGAACGAGTTGAAGGATGAAATAATAAAGCGCTTTACTTCCTATGTAGTAGTGGACACACAATCAAATGAGGATAGTGAAACATGTCCTTCCACAAAAGGACAGCTCACACTTGCAAACATGCTCGTCCGGGAATTACAGTCTATTGGAATGGAAGATGTTTCAGTAGATGAAAATGGGTATGTCATGGCAACCTTACCTGCTAATACAGAAAAGGATGTTTCAACAATCGGCTTTTTGGCCCATATGGATACTGCCACAGATTTCACTGGAAAGGACGTTTTGCCTCATCTTGTCGAAAACTATGATGGGAAAGATATTATTTTAAACGAATCATTACATATTGTTATGTCTACAAACGACTTTCCACAATTACCTGAATACAAGGGTCAGACACTTATTACTACTGATGGAACAACATTGCTAGGTGCTGATAATAAGGCAGGGATTGCTGAAATCATGACAGCCATGAATTATCTCATTCAACATCCAGAAATCAAACATGGTAAGGTAAGGGTAGCCTTTACTCCAGACGAGGAAATTGGAAGAGGGCCACACAAATTTAACGTTCCTGTCTTCAATGCTACGTATGCCTATACGGTTGATGGTGGCCCATTAGGGGAACTTGAATACGAAAGCTTTAATGCAGCTTCAGCTAAAATTACTATTAAAGGGTCAAACATTCATCCAGGATCCGCTAAAGGAAAAATGGTGAATTCTGCAAAAATTGCGATGGAATTAAATAGCAAGCTCCCTGTAGAGGAAGCACCTGAATTTACCGAAGGCTATGAAGGCTTCTATCACCTAATCTCTTTCAATGGTGATGTTGAACAAACAAAACTATATTACATTATTCGTGACTTTGATAAAGAAAATTTCAATTCTAGAAAAGCTTCTATTGAAAACATTGTAAAAGAGTTTAAAGCAAAATACGGTCAAGATAATATCCTTCTTGAACTAAAAGATCAGTATTTTAATATGCGAGAAAAAATTGAGCCTGTGAAGGAAATTGTTGAAATTGCTAAAGAAGTAATGGAGGGCCAAGGCATTACCCCGATTATTAAACCTATTCGCGGCGGCACTGATGGGTCTCAATTATCATATATGGGGCTTCCAACTCCAAATATTTTTACTGGGGGAGAAAATTTCCACGGTAAATTCGAATTCATTTCTGTTGATAACATGGTAAAGGCTGTAGAGGTTATCGTAGGAATTATTGAAAGGTTTGAGCAAAAGGCTTAATTAAAATGGAAAAAGCTAACCCTCGGGTTAGCTTTTTCCATTTTAATTTCCCTGTACCTTATGATTTCCCTTAATACCAATATATATATGATGTACTAACCCCATAAATACTGTTAACCATGCCGCCATTGCTACAAATATCATATAACGTGGAATAACAACAAGAAATGGAAGGCCCAATGCTTTTGAAAGTTGAAAAGTACTGGTGGTATACATGGCTAAAGGGAAGGCCATTCCCCAAAATTGTGGGTCATATGTAAAAGGATAGCGGTGATAAAAATGTCGCCAAACCATAAGAATAAACAGTAAGGGAATCCACCATGTCCCCGCAATCCAGAAGAATAGAGTAAACCCTTTTAGGAAGGGCATTAAACCAACTAGAAAAGGCCAATTTTTTACATGAAGCATAAGGTTTGACCCCGCTAATGTAGTAATGGCGACAGCTCCCATATTAATCCAATATGGAGGGGTAAGAGCAGCATATTTAAAATCTACAAAGGTAAAACGATAAAAAATTAGGGTAATTATATTTAGATAAAGCATGCATCCAAGTAAGTACATACATAGGGTAAAAAATAAAATGATATCTTTTCCGCTTGTAACATATGATGAAAGCAGTGTACCAAGTACCGATACTGATTGAGTTCCCACGGCTGCAATTAACCAGGCTCCATTAATTCCTTCCCCTAAATTAGGCTTATTTTTCCTCACTGTCACAGCGGTAAAAAAGGTGTACATGACAACTACCCACAATACAATTCCCAGTCCCCACAAAAATAGAGGAACAGAATGTTTATTTGCAACAACAACTAATTGGCTTCCAAACATACACGTTCCTGCTACTAAAGTAAAAAAACCCGGTCCGTTCGAATGGCTTGTTAAATCTGCCTTCAGTCTTGCGAAGTGGTTCGTTAACCTGATGATGGTTAAAAACCACAAAACAATATAGGCCACTACATTGAAATATAATAAAGGTCTTGAAACATATTCCATTCCAAGCAGATGGGAAGCAATAGATAGTGCTCCCGTTGCCATTACTAAAGAAAAATACCCTGGAAATAAATTTGCCGCTTTTTGATTAATAAACTGTATCATCCTACCACCCCTTTATACACCGTAACTATAGTATATATTCCTAATGTACCTATTTATCATGAAAAGGTAAAGAACCCACCTAAAAAGGAAAATGGAAATAAGGCTAAAAATGGATGCAGATACACCATTCCTTCAACATACAAAATGGACTCCACCTATAGAGTCCTTTTTATGCCTTAACTATTTTAGGAAATGTGTATCCGTTGCTAATTCCGTCGGAAAAGTAGGCTCAGGGCCGAACTCCTTTTGCAATTCCATTTGTAATTTCTGGGCTGCTTTTTGAATTTGATGTAATTCAGTCAGACTCTTTTTAGTCCTTTCCTCATAAGACTGAAAATCTGTTTTTAAGGAAGGAGTGCTTTGTTGCAAAAATAGAAATTGCTGAATGTCGATTTGTTCATCTAAATAAAGTGCTTGCACTAGTTGTTGAATATGCTGCAATTTTTTATTTGCTTGCTTAGCAAAGCGTTCGTAATACATCTAGGTATTCTCCTTTATGTATAGTTTTTCCTATTAATAACAAAATTAGATTACGAAGAATTCAATTAAAATATTCATTCGTACACGGAGGCCTAGAATGAGCGAACAAGACCAAGTAATGACTAGTAGTGCTCTAGGCAAATCACATACAAGATTAGATGCGATGGATAAAGTAACAGGTGCTGCCAAATTCACAAATGACTACACTGCACCAGGACTTTTATATGCCGTGCTTGTCACAAGCCCGTTTTCACATGCTACATTCAATCAATTGGTTTTTCCACAGCGTTGGCCTTACCCGGTACAAAGGCTGTTTTAACAGGAAAGCATTTTCCTTTTTTAGTTGGCTCCCTTTTAAAGGACCACCCCATTTTAGCCGTTGATGACTGGCTCAGTTCTAATCTTTGTCGATGCATGGGATACCAAGAAATAAAAGAGGCTGTAAAATCGGTAATGAATACATAGGAACAATAAAAAAGTATAAAGACAAAAACGGGAGGATAAAAGCCATCCCGTTTTCATTTATTTTGAATACTCAATTCCTATATTTGATTGATCATTTACCTCAACATTAGCAGGAACCTTTATATACAGGAGACTGGAACCCTCATAAAAATCTGAACTTCCCATAATTCCTTGTTCTCTTGTAAATTGTGTAATAGAAAAGACATTTTTAAACTCAAAATAGTTAAGGACCAGTCTTTTGGGCTTTTGAATTATTAATGTATTCCCTAATAATTTTATTCCTAGTGGTTTTGCAACCAGTTCTCTCCCATTTGCACTCGCTCTTGATTTAAAATTTATAACTTCAATTTTGTGGTCATTTATTTTTTTTCTTTTTACTACAACCCGTGCTCCGTAGGCTTCTACTTTTCCCAATTCAATGTTTAACTGGGTTCCTTGATAGCTACTAAAACTCCATTTCTTATTTGGATATTGATTTATAAGCCCTTTCGCTTTTCCTTCCATGACTGCATTATATAAATTTGTGTTTTCCTTTTCCAAATCTTGTACTTTCACATTTTTCCCTATCGTTGATGAGGGGTGAAAGGAGGTCAAACCAAAGCTAATGAATAAAATCGCAATATAGCCAGAAATCACCCAATGATTTTGAATGATCGATTTTGGTAGAGAGGTCTTTGTTAAAAAAATGACAAAGATAACAACTGCTAAAATTATTATAATCGGAAGAAATGATAGAAGGATGTTCATTGATTAACCTCCATCCGATTCGATAATCCCATTGCACATATAAATAGAAGACAGGATGTGATTACCACTTTTGTTATGAAAATGGGTAAAGATGTCTCCATAAAGAAAAATTTAAAAACAGATGTTACTAACCCTGTATTTCCTTCTCTTAAAAAAATCGTGCCGATGAATATAGCAGGTAAAATAAATATAAACCCCTTATACAATTGAACAAGTACCCCGATAAGATAGCCCAATGCGCAAAACAGAAAGAGGTATAAGGTCGTTGTAAAAATACCAAAAAGTAATTCTAAAGGTGCTTCCATTGGACCTTGGGTATCAACATAATGGTGGTCCATAAAGTAATAAATAATGACTTTCATTAAATAAGTTGACATCATAGCTGTGGCTGCACCAATAAAACTTGCGGTTAATAAAAAAAGAATATTTGATAGATTACTGCTCACCCTATTTGTAACAAAAAGAAAATCGCCATTTCTTATTGCTTTTGTTGTAGTAAGAATGGCTGTGATAAACGCCCAAAGAATGGAGAAAATAACAACCAAGTCTGCTGAATAGAAATGCACACTCACTTCAAATACTCCACCTCGTGCCCCCATCATCCCTAACCCATTTAACGAGAATAATATAGCAACTATCTGAGAAAGTACTAATCTAGTATATAAATCCATATATGCTCTTAGCTTATAAACATATTGTTTTTTAACTATTTGAATGAGACTAGGATTAACTAAAGACATCATCAATTCCCCCCTTCGTTTTACTTGTTAAATAAACACATAAATCCGTTGAGGAAACTGGTGAAAACTTTATACCAGCCTTATAGGCCTTTTCTAATTCAACCTTTGAAAAGTCATTCCTTACTACTACATATACTTGATCTTGGACCATATCCTTTGAATGGATCATTTCCTTGTTCCCTATCCATTCATTTACTACATTAGACTTTCCAATTACTGCAATTGCCCACTCCTTTAAATCTGCTATTGGCATATAAAGAAGCTCTTTTCCATCCTTAATAAGTAATAGATCTTCAATTAAATCCTCTATCTCATTCAAATGATGACTAGAAAGAATAATCGTTCGTGGGTTATCTAGGTAATCTTTAAGTAAAGCGCGGTAAAAATCCTTTCTTACAGCTGCGTCCATTCCTGTAGTCGGTTCATCAAAAATAGTGAGGGTACAATTAGCTGATAACCCAAAAATCATATTAAAAGTACTCTTCATTCCCTTAGACAGCCTTTTATAATACTGCTTTGGATCTAAAGAGAAATAATGTAAAAGACGAAATGAACGCTCCCGGTCCCATTTCTCATAAAAGTTTTCTGCAGCCTCAAAAATCTCCTTCAAATTTAGAGCAGGAGAAAATTCCATTTGGTCATGAATAAAAATTGTGTTTGCTGAAGCCATCAGGTTATTAAAGGGGCTTTCACCAAAAACCTGTAACTCACCTGAATCCTCTTTCATATATCCTGCAATAATTTTTAGTAATGTTGTTTTTCCTGCCCCATTCCGGCCAACGAGTCCCGTAATCTTATTTTCTTCTATTTGGAAGGAAATACTATTTAATGCTTTTTTTCTTTTGTAATTTTTAGTCACATCCTTGCATTCAATTACATTCACTCGTTTTCCTCCTCCATAATCATTTGAATTAACTCCACTTTACTAACATTTAACCGTTTTGCTTCTAGAACAATTTCTATGATCAATTGTTTTAACTTTTGATTCTTTCTTTTGTTCAAAATCATTTCTTTGGCTGCTTTTGAGACAAACATCCCTAAGCCTCTCTTTTTATAAAGAATGGATTCCTCCGCTAAAATATTTAGACCCTTTGCTGCAGTTGCTGGATTTATATTAAGAATTTCTGCTAATTGATACTGGGAGTAAATTTTTTGGTCGCCTTCAAAGTTTCCATTTAAGATCTCTGTCTCTAGCCATTCTGAAATCTGTAAATAAATAGGCTTTGTCCCATCAAAGTTAGGAAACAATCTTTCTCCTCCTTTTATCAAAATTAGTACACTAGTGTTGTAATGTACTATATAATAATTTACTGGAAATATCAATATATTTTAGTATTTTTTTCCAAAAATGGGCAAAAGAAAGAGAAAGCAGCTTTTGCTTCCTCTAAACTAATTCGCTTTGTTGTCCTTTTTCTTGCTTCTTTTCATTAATCAGAATTCCCCCAATCAGACCAATCAATGAAAATACGACCGGAATGATAAATCCGAAATGATACCCAACACCAATGGCTGAGGAATGAAAATGGTCCAATACCTTTCCATAAATACTTGGAAGTAAGACCGCACTCAAAAAACCTCCAGTATTGGCAAATCCAGAGACAACTCCTACCTCTTTCATTGGGAAGGATTCTCTAACTACCGCAAATGTTAATGAGCTGCCACCATTTCCATAACCAATAAGGATAAATAAAAGAATCAGCATGTATACCGGTGGTTTTCCTCCAAATAAAAGAAAAGCAAGCCAACTTAAGAAAATCATGATATGAACCACGACATATGGCTTTTTAATAGAGCCAATACGACTAGCAATCCAACTAGTAAGAGGAGCTCCTATAATTGCCCCAAAAAGACCGAACATTATAAGCTGACTAGCACCTGATCGTGTCATGCCGTAAACATGCATTCCATAAGGAACTGCCCACGACCCAATAAATCCAACATATGTACCAACTGCCCCAAAGTGGCAGAAGAACGTTGCCCATGCTTGGCGGCTAGAAAATATTCGCTTTAATAAAACAAAGGTATTCTCTCGTTTTCTCTCCTTCTTTACTGTTTTAAACTGCATTTTTTTTGGCTTTTTAATAAGGATAAAATAAAGAAGTGCACTGCAAAGACATAAAATAATTCCTATTGTAAAAAAAGGTGGTCTCCAGCTAGAAAAGGCAATCCAGGCTGAAAAAGGTACAGTTGCCAGCAAAAAGCCAAGACTTCCGGCTACCCCTGCCAGACCGAGTAATCCAACAAATTCCTTTACTTTAAACCACTGACTCAAAATTAAGACTAAGTTCACCCAAATCGTTGCATCTCCCATTCCAACCAACAATCTGGCAAAAAGAAGTACGTATTCATTTGGTGCAAGACTATACATTAGAGTACCTAAACCATTAAGCAAGGCTCCAACAATTAAAAAAAGATTGGGCCCAAAACGATCTGACAATAGCCCAACTGGAATTTGCAATCCTGCATATGCTAAAAACTGAATGCTGGTTAATAACCCAATCGTTGATGCTGTTACATTAAATTCCTTCATCAGCTGATCCGAAATTAATCCCGGGGCTGTTCTTTGGCTTACAATTAAAAAATAAGTAAACAAAACGGTAGCAAAAACAACCCACCTATAACTGCTATTCTGTTTTTCCAATGATCTCCTACTCCTGTTAGCTAAATTCTTTTTTATATTATACTCTCTATTCTTTACAAGGCAAAAAATTAACGCTCACTACTTAATAAGGAGTGAGCGTGTAAATTAAAATGGTTTTAAAATCATCAATGAAATAATAATTAAAAAAATAAAGTTTTCAAGGTACTCAAGTCGAAAAAGTTCTTTTGATAACCGCTTATACTCTTCTGGTATTTCCTCACCCTTATGGGACTTTAACAATTCCTTAATGGGTCTTGATCTTGGTGATAGAGCAAGTGGACCTAATGCAAGTGTAATCAAAAAGAGTGTAAGACTTGTCAGATACCATCCCATATGGAAAAGATATGTGTTGATTAATCCCATTGTTAAACCTGTAATAAGCAGCAACGTTCCGCCTATCATAACAAATATATGTAACTTATGTCGTATTGCATACGAAGTTCTTAACTCTGACATCGTTTTCCCTGACTTTACTACTGTTGTTAAAATAAAACCGGGGCCCATTCCTAATATGGCAGAAAAAATATGTATAAAAACAACTACTTGATAAAACGCATTCACGATTATGTCAGCCTCCCTTATACACTACACCAGAATTTTATCATAAAATATTATTTATATGAAATCTAATCTTTACATATTATTTAAAATGATAAACTTATAAAAATTCAGATAAGGAAGAAATCAAAAAAGGTGAAATAGGAGGATCCCCCCTATTTCACCTTTTTATTTTCAAGGATTTACCTTCGAATTAAACACTTGTTTTCCATCTTTATATTCTAAAACAGTTGCTGATTTAATTGGGTTATGGTCCTTATCTATCGAAACAATACCCGTTACAAGGGATAGATTCTTTGTTTTTGCCAGTGCATCCTTAATCTTGCTAGGATCTGTGCTTCCTGCACGTTTGATAGCATCCGCTAATAAATATACTGAATCATATCCAAGTGCATTGAATGCGTTTTGAGCTCTATTAAATAAAGAAAACAATTTACAAATGGATAAAATCAGAATAAAATTATTCTTAATAAGGAACATTTGTGTTTTTGTCAAAGAACACATTTTATAAAGGAGGAATGTATTAATTGAATAAAAAAACAAAATTATTTTTTATTCTTTTGCTATTTAGTAGTGGATTTATCATTCCTACATCTGTTCATGCATCGACCTTTTCTAATCAAAATACTAGTTTTTTTTATTATATTTCTAATTATCTTTCATCCTTTCAAACTAATAAAACTGAAGTTAACAATCAAATAGAAGATAAACACAACTGGAACAATGAAGATGACAATTGGTGGAATTGTTTTAAAAACTGGTGGGACAACGATAGCAATGACCACGATTATTACAATGGTGGTCACGATGGCTGGGGTAATGATGATGGTTCTATGAGTTCTGATGAAATTTGGAAAAAATGGTATTGCCACTAATAACTCAAATTTTAGTGCTTGGGCCTATTTAGTTAACTATTAGTTAAGTAATGGGATTCAGGCACTTTATTATTTATTACTCCCTATAGAATTTGACAACTTTTCGAAAACGCTATTATATGTATTTTTTCACAATCAAATTCACTTCTTTGTGGTATACTATATATGTGAAATGATTCACATACTGTTTTAAAAAAATCCTAAACTATTAGGGAGGGACTACTCGTGTTTAACTTTTTCTATTATGAACTGAAGAATTGGTGGTTCGGTGACCCCGTTGACAATTTAGACGAGTTTGAACAAATAGAATCTAAGCACACAAGAGTACATCACGATGATGATATTTACGAAATTATTCGAGTACATTAATATATAAAATGAAGACTAGAGATTGTAAAAGTAGGAGAAGCTCTCAGTAATGAGGGCTTCTCTTTTCTTAACTTATTCATATCTAAATTTAAATAGATCATCTGCCAAATATTGTAAAAATGCAGAGTTTTACTGTATTATAAAAATTAAAGTGGCACCACTTCAAAACTAGTTTCTGAATTTTAATCAATTGGAGGATACTATGAGGAAATACATTGGTTTAATATGTTCTGTTTTAATGTTATTTTCATCGATATACGGTATTTATGAAATTAACAAACCAAACAGCGGGGCTATTGGGAATGGAACTATTTCTCCTGTGATCTGGGTGCTATTCATTTCTACAACTGTTGGGGGAATTTTTTTATTTTCTCTTAATGTGGTGTTGATTATAAAAGAGAATAAAAGAAATAAGGACCAATAAAGAGAAAGCAACTATTCAGCATTTGGTTTCTTAACGTACATTTTCTTTTAAATATTGCTCTATCCCATATATGGTTTCAACAAAAAATAAGGGACTTTTTGCAGTATCGGGTTCTGTTTTGAAGTACAAAATTTAAAATCGTTGGGAGAATAACAAGTTAATTCGCATACAAAAAAACACCGTAATTTTGACTGTGTTTTTGTTTGGGTTTTAGCAAGTTTCTTGTTCAACTCAAGCCCCAATTCACTGACTTGTGATACGTAAGTAACACTGTAATGCATCAAAATGAGATTCTCTTCCCACTTCCATTAAATAAGATGTCTTGTCCATAATCGAGTAACCAGCAAATGTAAAATAAGCGGAGATTTTTCGGTTAGATGCA
>JAUZPL010000101.1 GCA_030705955.1 Bacillota bacterium
CACGCTTCCTCCAGCCCTTATCTCACGACAAGTACCTTGCGCTTCCTTAGTGGTTGGCTGATGTGTACCCCCACAGTGGACTTTCACCACCTAGATAGTTGCCATGCCTGGCACACATGAAAAAGACGGCTATAAGGAAGCCGCCTTTTTCATTTATTAAGCTAAAGTAGGAATCACTGTTTCCAATCTGCTGCAAACTTCTCAAGCCCTTGATCTGTCAATGGGTGTTTTGCTAGCTGTTCAATTACTTTAAATGGAATAGTGGCAATATGTGCGCCAGCTAATGCTACGCGGGTAACATGGTCAGGGTGACGAACAGAAGCTGCAATAATTTGAGATTTCAGATTATGAATGCGTAATAATTCAGCTATTTTGGTTACCAATAATACACCATCTTCAGAAATATCATCTAAACGTCCTAAAAATGGAGAAACATAGGTTGCACCGGCACGAGCCGCTAATAAGGCTTGGTTTACAGTAAAAATAAGTGTTATATTCGTTTTTACACCTTTTTGTGAAAGATAGCGACATGCTTCAAGACCTTCTAAAGTCATTGGAAGCTTAATAGTTATATTCTTATCTCCATTATTAATTTTAATAAGCTCCTCAGCCTCTGCAATCATATCCGCAGCAGTTACTGCATTTGGAGTTACCTCTGCAGATACTGATTCAACATCAGGAACTGCTTTTAAGATTTCTTCAATACGATCCTCAAATTTAACTCCCTCTTTGGCTACTAGGGAAGGATTTGTTGTAACTCCTGATAAGACCCCAATTTTGTAGGCCTTTTTTATATCATCAAGATTAGCTGTATCAATAAAAAATTTCATTCGTTAAACCCTCCAAATATTCTATTATAAAATCCACTTACTATCATACCACCTTTCTCTTTATTTTTTCACAATTTAGCTTGGTAATATTCAAGCACAAAATTGAAATCCATGGGCAAACTAAAAAGGAAAGGAGGCTTTTATGAAAAAAGTAAATGAACAGCCGAACAAGCTCAGCTATGAATCTGACGGGAAAATGGGAGATGGAAAGGAGAGACAGGATACACAAAAAGAAAAAAAGGACTTTTTTAATGTAACACAAGATAGTGAATAAAATGTAGGGTGAATGGCAATCTGTCATCACCCCTTTTCATGTATTTCCAAGCGAAAGTTTTTCTATCTCATCCTGATTATGAGAAAATAGTATTAATTTATATGAAGGGTAGGAGGAAGAAAAATGCCATCCAGTCTTAAGGATACAACTACATTACATAATGGTGTCAAAATGCCATGGTTCGGTCTTGGTGTGTATAAGGTACAAGAAGGGGATGAAGTGATTAGTGCTGTAAAAGCTGCCATTAAAAATGGTTATATCAGTATTGATACCGCAGCCCTCTACCAAAATGAAGATGGTGTGGGCAGGGCTATTAAAGAATCTGGGGTTCCACGCGAAGACCTGTTTATTACAACCAAGGTTTGGAATACAGATCAAGGCTATGAATCCGCTCTTCAAGCCTTTGAAACAAGTATTCAAAAACTTGGGCTTGATTATATTGACTTATACTTGATTCATTGGCCTGTGAAGGGCAAATTTATTGACACTTGGAAAGCCCTCGAGAAGCTATATAAGGATGGCCGTGTTCGGGCAATTGGAGTTAGTAACTTCCATGTCCACCACTTAAAAGAGTTATTGACCCATGCAGAAATTAAACCAATGGTTAATCAACTAGAATACCACCCACATTTAACCCAACTTGAAGTACATGAGTTCTGTAAGCAAGAAGGTATTCAGTTGGAAGCGTGGTCACCTTTAAAAAGAGGAAAATTATTTGATGACCCCGTTATAAATAATATTGCAAAAAAATATCGAAAGACTGCTGCACAAGTTATTTTACGTTGGGATCTTCAAAACGAGGTAGTTACCATTCCAAAGTCAGTGAAGGAACAGAGAATCATTGAAAATGCAACTATTTTCGATTTTGAACTGACTATGGAAGAAATGAAAAAAATCAATGGCTTAAATAGAAATGAAAGAGTAGGGACGAACCCTGATAGTTTTGATTTATAATTCCAAACATCCTTCCATTTGGGAGGATGTTTTAGTTTGTTATTTTTAAAACAATCGAAAATTTCCGTTTACTATTCCAATTTTCTGTCAAAAATAATGGGGTAAAATTCCTAGAGGAGAAAATGGTATGAAACGGATAATTGGTTTAAGTTTTACTATGGTGCTTATTTTTGTTTTTTTTAATGGACAGGGTTTCTCAGAAAAAGAACTAAGTCCCCCCCTTTTAAAAGCCAAATCCAAATCTATTAGTTTAAGGTTGGAAAGCACCACTATTCAAAGTTTAAATAGTTCAAATCCCAGTCAACAAGTACATGGATCCTATCAAAATAATACAAATGCCTGTGCTGGTTGCCACGACACACATAATTCTTCCTCAGATCAATTACTTAAAACAGATGGAGTATACAATACATGCGTTGCCTGCCACGATGGAACTATGGGCAATTACTACAATGTCTTTTCACCATCAACAGCAGGTACATTTTCAGGGAGCACGGGAGGAAACCCTTCCATGCATAATTCATCAGGCGCTTTAACTATTAAAGCTGCACCTGGAGGAATTATAGGGTCTCAAATTAGTGATGATGAAATTAAAACAAAAGATGGAGATTGGACTGCAGAATTCAATTGTGCTAGCTGCCATAGCCCACACGGTTCTTATAGTGACAGACTTCTTCAATATAATCCAAATAACATGGGAAATACTGACATGAAAAAGGGTGGAAATAAGGCAGTATTAGTACCCGTGTATACATACAGCCAAGATATTTTGACACATAAGCAGTCTGATTCTTTTATTTTAATTAGAGGAACAAAAGAGCAGCTTGGAGTTTCAGACAATAAAATACAGGATTCTGATACAGTCATTGCCTTATACGAATGGGATAAAGATAAATACAATAGGTCTGAAACACCATGGCTTTATGGGATTGATTATGGTGTTCAAACAACTTATTGGACAGCACTTTATAAAACAGAAACACCAGACTATACTAAGAATGCCAATGGTGATTATGTAAATATTATTGATTTCAATGATTCAGATGTTCATTTTCAATTTGATAAAGGTTATGTTTATACAAGCGGAAGCCAGCTAAATGCCGCAAAAAGAGGAGATATCGCCCAGGCATATGTAGTGAAACTAGACAAGGTAAAGATAGCCACAGAAGGGGATACCTCTATCTACGCTATAAGTGAAGCTGCTTTATACCAAGGTCCTGTGGATCCAGAAGGATCAGCTATCAGCGACCCCTCTATCAATAAAGTGAGAAATTCTAATGGACAGTTAATTGCTATTGGGTTAGGAACAGCCATGAGTAAATTCTGTTCTGCCTGCCATACGGATTATTTATCCCATTCCAGTAAGGAAGTTGGTTACTTTAATACAACTGATCATCGTCATTCCACTGACCTAGATCAGCTTAATTGTGTCCGCTGCCATTTCGCCCATGGAACAGATGTGACGATCATGAAGGATGCACAAGGTTATACTCTTCGTGATTTGATGTCAGTTAATAATTGGGACGAAAGTACAGCTAAAGCATATTTACTTGATACTAACCCAGATTCTGCACTAAAAAAGTTCACTGATACAGCTGTTTGTTATGCTTGCCATGGAAATTTAGCGACACAACAAGTTTATAACAACCCGTACGCTGCATTAGACCAAGAAAAAAATATGCCAGATTTGGTTCCATATTCTGAACAAAAAACTCATTAAAGATAACAAGGTGACAAATTCCAAGGAAAATGTCACCTTGTTTTACTACTATTCTACATAATTAATCCCACTAACCTTCCAAAGAATCTACTCTTTTAAACCACAAAAATACACATGTAAAATCACCTTTTAACATGGGGAGTCCAATTCCAGCATACATTAACTCATCGCCCCCAAAAACACGACCGGTTTCCAAACACTTATAAGGAAATTTGGGATTTAAGCCTTTTAATTTTAACCTTTTTAACGGGGCATTTGGCTCTGCTAAAACCTTAAAATAACTTACGATTGCTTCTGATTGATCCTCTGTCACAAACATCCATGAGGCTTCATTTCCTATGAATGGATCAAGCAGCCTAAAAAAAAGCCCAAACTGAACAATGTGGCGAATATTCTTATACAAGGTTACTTGCTGTTTTATTTCATTCCTCTGTTTTTCTGAAAGCTTTGTAACATCCAACTCATAGCCAAAATCACCTCCCATAGCAACCTCTCCTCTAATAGCAAGTGAGGTAACCCGGTGAACTTGATGGTTTGGAACTGCCGATACGTGAGCACCCATTGTAATCGCAGGATACACGATGCTTGTTCCATATTGAATTTTCAAACGTGATATCGCATCCGTGTTATCACTGGTCCAAGTTTGGGGCATGTAATAAAGCATGCCAGGATCAAAACGCCCGCCCCCGCCTGAACAGCTTTCAAATAAAATATATGGGAACCTTGAGGTTATTTCCTCAAGCACTTTATAAAGGCCAAGCATATAACGGTGTGCCGTTTCCCTTTGTCTACCACTCGGTAAACCTTGAGATCCCACTTCCGTCATATGCCGATTCATATCCCATTTCACATATGTAATGGGTGCGCTTTCTAAAATAGTAGAAATAGCATGTATGATATACTCACACACTTCTTCTCTAGATAAATCAAGAACCAACTGGTTTCTTCCCTCTGATCTTCCTCGGTTTGGAACATGTAAACACCAATCTGGATGGGTACGGTAAAGATTACTATCAACTGAGATCATTTCTGGCTCAAACCATAGACCAAATTCTAGCCCTATCTGATTTATTTTTTTTGCCAGGTCTCCTAAACCATTTGGTAGCTTTCGTTTATCTACCACCCAATCCCCCAAAGAGCTTTTATCATTATCCCTTTTTCCAAACCAGCCATCATCTAGGACAAATAATTCAATACCCATTTCTTTAGCCGTTTTTGCCATATCCACCAATTTTTCTGCTGTAAATTTCATGTAAGTAGCTTCCCAATTATTAATTAAAATAGGGCGGACAAGATCCCTGTATAGTCCCCTGCATAAACGAGTCCTGAACAATTCATGGTAAGTCCGACTCATCCCTCCTAGCCCCGCATCTGAGTAGACCATAACCACTTCCGGTGCTTGAAAGGATTCAGTTGGCTCTAAAATCCATGTAAAATCAAAGGGATTTAGGCCCATAGATGCCCGTGCAGTATGAAATTGATCTACTTCTACTTGAGCTAAAAAGTTTCCGCTATACACAAGACTAAATCCGTATACTTCCCCTTCCTCTTCATTGGCATTTGGCCGAAGCATGGCGAAGAAGGGATTCTGTTGGTGACTGCTCGCGCCCCTCCTGCTTTCTATTGATTGGTTTCCTGGTACAATCTGTCGTCTAACAATATTTCTTTCATTATTGTGTGCTCCATAAAGTGTCAATAAATCAAATTGATCATCTCGAAAATCAACATTTGCACTTAATACACGGAGAAGTATTAGCCTCTCAC
This sequence comes from Bacillota bacterium, assembly GCA_030705955.1. GTDB lineage: Bacteria > Bacillota > Bacilli > Bacillales > Cytobacillaceae > JAUZPL01. The sequence continues at coordinate 5,543 of JAUZPL010000101.1, forward strand.
TTCCGTTATTTTTAAATCGTACAGAGCGGGTGATGACATTCAAGTGCTTAAAAACGGAATAAATTAAGGTGACTGATAATCCTATTAAAGAATCCTCCAAATAGATTTCTAATGTTTCAGCCTCTGAATCTTCCTCCACATAGGTAGCTGGTAAACCATGAAGCTTGGGTTTTCCATCGTATATATGGTGACTCTTATAACGCAAATCTGTAATGGTTGATCCATTCTCTACTTGTATTTGAAAGGCAGGTGTTCGAAAATCAGTATTTCCATAGGCCGGATATTCCTGTGGTAATGTATCCAATGAAAATGTTACATCCATTGGATTTGGGCAAGGGGAAAATCCGCGTTTTACATAAAGAATAGGGTTACTTCCATTAAATTGTTGAATTCTTTTACCCCAATATAAATGAGCTAAATAGCCCTCCCTCTCAATTTGAATACAATAGCTAGTATCACCCGCTTGAAGATGAAAAATCTTATCTTTACCTTGAAATATAATCCCCATCTCTTAAAATCCTCCCTACCCTTCGTCCCCATAATCTATGACTGTTGAAAAAAAAAAATGAACCAAATTGGTTCATTTTTAGAATAGATATACTCTTGCCTCATACGGACGTAATGAAAGATGTTGTATAGGCTCCCTTTCATCAACAGGATAATTGCTGATTAGAAGCTTTTTGGCAGATTCTTCTTCCGGAAAAACAAACAATGGTTCTTCTTTGAAAAAATTACAGATCACAAGTAATTTTTCCTTTCCTAACGATCTTGTAAAAGCAAAAATTTGCTCATCTTCTTCCATCAGCAACTCGTACTTTCCATACACAATAATCTCATACTTCTTTCTGAGATCGATTAATTTTTTATAATAGTGAAAAACAGAATGTGGGTTCATTACCTGTTCTTTTGCATTAAGTTGTTTAAAGTTGGGATTCAAATCAATCCATGGTGTTCCTGCTGTAAAGCCTGCATTTAAGCTATCATCCCAATGGAACGGTGTCCGTGCATTATCCCGACCTCTTGCATGAACGGCTTTTAAAAATTCGTCAGAATCCATTCCCTTTTCCAAAACATATTCTTTATAAGAATTAATGATTTCAATATCCTTATAATCCTCAATCGAAGGAAAAGAAACATTGGTCATTCCGAGTTCTTCCCCTTGATAAATATATGGGGTGCCTTTCATCATATGAAGGCATGTCCCTAGCATTTTTGCCGAAACCTCACGATATTCTATACTATCATTCCCGAACCTTGAGACTACTCGTGGCTGATCATGGTTATTCCAATATAAGCTGTTCCAGCCATCTTCCTCTAATTCAATCTGCCATTTCGAAAGAATCTTTTTTAAGTCTGTCAGCTTCCAAGGAAGATTGCTCCACTTTCCTAATGGGCCATTTCCAATATCCATGTGTTCAAATTGAAATACCATGTTTAGTTCATTTCGGTTTTTTCCAGTATATAATTTCGCGTCATCCGGCGTTACTCCAGGTGTCTCCCCTACCGTGATGATATCGTATTTCGATAGCACTTCCTTATTCATTTCCTGAAGAAATTCATGAATCCTTGGACCATTGAAAAAGTAGGGTGTGCCATCTCCAAATTTATTCCCGTTCATACTCTTTCCATCAGGGAAATGCTGGTCCTTTGAAATCATATTAATGACATCCATTCGAAACCCATCGATGCCTTTATCAAGCCAGAATGTCATCAGATTATAAATCTCTTTACGAAGACGCGGACTTTCCCAATTCAAGTCAGGCTGTTTTTTGCTAAATAAATGTAAATAATATTCATCTGTTTCGGAATCATATTGCCATGCTGAACCTTTAAAAAAGGCTTCCCAATTGTTTGGTTCTTTCCCTTCGTTTCCTGCCTTCCAAATATAGTACTCTCTTTTTGGATTGTCCTTCGAGGATTTAGATTCAATAAACCAAGGATGCTCATCCGAAGAATGGTTTACAACAAGATCCATCATGATCTTAATTTTATGCTGATGTGCTACCCTTAACATCTCGTCAAAATCCTCCATTGAACCAAAGTCGTTCATGATGGCACAATAATCTGAGATATCATAACCATTATCATCATTCGGTGATTGATATACAGGGGATAACCATATAACGTCAATACCAAGGTTCTCAAGATAAGGCAATTTTGAAGTAATCCCTTTCAAATCCCCTATGCCGTCTCCATTACTATCCATAAAGCTGCGCGGATAAATTTGATAGACAACACTTTCTTTCCACCAAGACTTTTGCATTTCTACCCCTCCAGTGCAAACGTTTGCATAAATAGGTGTTTTTTTTCTTAAAAACTCTTTATAACACCATCATATCAGAAAGGAAAAGAAAAGCCGAAAGATTCTTTCACCTTTCAGCTATTTTTCATTATTTTTTTCAATTCAGACCAACAAAAAATTCTAGGAAGTTGTAGATGTTGATTGTACGAAGTATCCTTTGCAAAAGCCTTAACTGGTCTATGAATCAAAGTTTCAAGAACGGCTGGCTTATCATCAAAGAAATAATCTAGTCCAAGCTCTTCAATGATATGAACCTTTTCTTCATCATTCATTCCATAAAAAAAATGACCATCTTTTACTCGAAACCCGTTTTCTATCATCCACTTCTTTGTCCTTTCACCGTGTACCTTTGGGCGTGAGGTTATATAGTAAATCTCATGTCCTTGTTCCACTAATTCATTCAAAGTCTCTACCGCATATGGAAACGGTGGGCAAGTTGTGTAATAAATCTCCTCTAGAAGGCTATTCCACATCTGCCATCCTTCTTCAGCTGTCAATCCAAATGGTTCATGAATCTCAACCGTTTTTAAAGAATGGAAGATATTTAGGCCAATATTTTGGTCTAATTTCTTATTATATAAATGAAAGGCATGTTCCCTGAGATTAATGAGTGTATCATCAATATCAAATCCAAATTTCATTACTGTCCGCCTTCTTCGTCATACTTTGGGTATCCAACAAATTTAAAGTCCTTGCCGACTTTTGTGAAAGAAACATCCTCAAATTCAATGGCCTCACTCATTTTCATGACACCAGTACCCTCGAGAAAGCTTGGCGACATCTTTCCACCTATCACTTTCGGAGCAACATAAAGAACAAGTTTATCAATTAAATGATGTTCCATAAAAGCAGCATTGATTTCCCCGCCACCCTCAAGAAGGAGGGATGAAACAAAATTCTCACCTAAGATTTGAAGCGTTTCTCTTAAGTTTACATGTTTCTCACCACTTGTAACAAATACCTTAATCCCTGCTTCTTCAAACTTATTTTTCATGGCTGCATCATGATTCGTTGTAGTAAAAATCCATGTAGGTGCTTTTTGATCTTGTACTACCTTTGCGTCCATTGGAATACGTAGTGAAGAATCTAAAACAATGCGAATTGGATTTTTTCCATTTGGTATGCGCGCAGTAAGTTCAGGATCATCTTTAATCACTGTGTTCACACCAACTAAAATTCCTGCATGTTCATTGCGAAGCTGATGGACTTCTTTTCTAGCAACTTCGGAGGTAATCCATTTACTATCTGAGGTAGAGGTTGCAATCTTTCCATCTAACGTTACTGCAGATTTCAAAGTGACAAACGGGAGTTTTGTCACAATAAACTTGTTAAATACCTCGTTCATCTTACGCGATTCTTCCTCACAAATTCCTATTTCCACTTCAATTCCAGCATTTGCAAGAATTTCAACACCACGCCCGGAAACGATTGGATTAGGATCCAGTGTAGCAATAACTACCTTTTTCAAACCTGCCTTCACAATGGCTTCTGCACAAGGACCCGTTCTCCCATGATGTGAACAAGGCTCAAGTGTAACGTAAATGGTCCCACCCTGTGCCTTTTCACCAGCCATTCGAAGTGCATGAATTTCTGCATGAGGTTCTCCTGCTTTCATATGGGCCCCAAACCCAACAATCCGATTTTCATTCACAATGACAGATCCTACAAGAGGATTTGGATCTGTCTGTCCCTTCATAGCACGGGCATTTTCAATGGCCATCCTCATATAATGCTCATGCTCATTCATGCCTGTGTTCTCCCTCAAAATGTCCAGACCGTTTAATTTTTGTCTCTAAATATCTCTCATTGTATTCCGAAACATCTCCCCATAAAGATTCACGATCTGGAACATCAAAGCCTGCCTTCTTAAGTGCATCTAGTTTACGTGGATTATTCGTTATAAGAGTAATGGGTTTTGAACGTAGATATTTCAATACTTCAATTGCATCATCATAATTGCGAGAATCATGTTTAAAGCCAAGAGATAAATTAGCATCTACAGTATCTAACCCGTTTTCTTGAAGAATATAGGCCAATGATTTACTGAATAGGCCAATTCCTCGTCCTTCATGGTTTGCCAAATAAAAAAGTGCACCTGTTCCATGATCAACAATCATCTTCATGGACTCTTTCAATTGATAGCCGCAATCGCAGCGTTTACTTCCAAAAATATCTCCTGTGTGACAAATGCTATGCATACGTACAAGTGCATCATCTGCATTTTTAAAATCTCCATATACAAGTACACTCGATTGCTGCATTTCCGCTAAATTCACTGATGATAATTTTTCAATTATTTTTTCTGTACTATCCATTACTTCTTTGCAGAGAAGCCAGCAATACCACTGAAATGTAACAGTTTCTCCATACAAATTAACAGGCAGCTTTACTGGACCAACTAAGTAAATGACCTTGTCTTCTTTTTGAATCATATTAATTTTATCTTTTAACATATCAATCGCATTTGCTGTAATCATTTGAATCCTCCTAATAAAACCTTTTCCTTACTTATGTAAGTTTAAATATATTACTGATAATAATAATTATCAAATACATTGCCTTACACCTTATTATGTCCAAAGATGAAAAGAAGTGCAAAAAAAAGGCTAACACAAGGGTAACGGGTTCAGTAATGAAGTACAAAATTTGAATTAGAAGCTAAAAACACAGTAAATTTGGCATTCGAATTTACTAGAAGATAAACACAATAATCGGCAAAAAAAGGCTTTTTCCCCCTTTTAGAAAGGTGGTTTCTGCTAGAAAGTCACTCTTTACATACATTAAATAATACAGTGGCTTTCTCCTCAACTCCA
>JAUZPL010000102.1 GCA_030705955.1 Bacillota bacterium
AACCGGAGAATATACAGAAACATATTGATAAAGTCGAGATATAAAATAAATGCACCAAGCACTGGATAAGTTGCATAGGCTCTGTTTGTTGTTATTTTTTGCGTATCATATGCTGTTAGGCCAATGAATAAAGCAACACCAATAATACTAATGACAAAATCCATCGGACCACTTCCGATAAAGAAGTTTACAACAGATGAAAGGATAAGCCCGATTAACCCCATGAACAGGTAACCACCCCAGCTGTTCAAATTCCTTTTCGTTGTTACTGCATAAAAGCTTGATAACCCAAACACTCCAGCAGTAGTTACAAATGCTGAGGTAACAATTGATTGAGTGTAAGCAACCAAAATTAGGCTAAGAACAACGCCAGTGGAGATTGAATATAAGATAAACAAACCAGTTGCCATGACTGGGTGAATTCTTGTAATGAAAAAGCTTAATACAACAACCAGCCCTAATTGAAACAGGACAATAAGGAAAAATGTGTTTTTTGTTAATTCAAGTGCTGACATGTTTTGTGATACTTCGTATGAAGTTAACGCAGTTATCAAAAGCCCAATGAACATGTAGGCATATACTTTCGCTAAAACACTTTGTTGCTTTTCTTTCGATAAAGAAATAGCACTCATTTCTTTCACCTCTTATATAAAATTATTATTATATATCCTTTATATTGTATGTCAATTTCTTTTTGTCTCCTTTTTTATAAAGAGAGGCCACCCAAATTGGGTAGCTTCCAGCAAGCTAAACAATTATGATATTCTTGCCCTTCTTTTAACGCAAATATTCAATTTTGCTTGAAACACTTATTCCATTAAATGGCACTTTACATGAAGAAAGAGCACAATTTTTTTACAGAATGGCGCCCTTTAACGGAATAACGAATATATGTGTTTAATCCTAAAATTGATCATAGTTTTTTGAACTATTGCCTCCATTCCTTTAAGTACAATATTCATGATCTTGTTTTTTTCTGAATGTATAAGGGAATTATAAAGCTCTAAATTCAATATCTAAAATCGAATATGCGAACTGAGTATCAAGAGAACTATCGTTAGGGTGATCATCAAGAACGGGACATAAAACTTCGTTATTATATCCTAATTGTTGTAATCGCTTTTTAAAAAATGTAAAATAGCTTTCTTTTTTTGCAGGTCCTAAATGAATGATACCTCGATGATCTTTTAAACAAAGCTCTAAAATCGCATTTGCTACATCCTCAACATGAACAAAGGTCTTTATTAAGTTTGTTGGTATGTTAATGTTAGATTCGTTATTGCATATGAGTTTAATTATTCTTTCGGTTCTCTTTTCAATATGGTTATTTCCATCCTTTCCATACAAAGGACCTGTCCTTATTATTATATGGTTAGGATGATTTTCTTGGACGATAATCTCCCCTGTGAGCTTTGCCTTAGCATAGTTTGACATCCTTGTGGAATTAAATAAAGTCGGTCTTAGAGCATACGATTCATGATAATGTCCGATTTGCTCATTAAAAAAAGCATCTGTAGAAATGTATAAAAATTTTGTTCTCTTATCCACTATTTCTAGTAAATTTTTCAATCCATTTTCGATAAGATACATTTCATTATCTTGGTCCATTAATGACCAGATAATTATGCTAGGATTTTGTTCACTAATTGTTTTCCCCAGATCAACTCTGTTAGTTACATCCAAACTTACATAATTTAATTGATTAACTAATTGCCGTGAAGTTCCCGTTACATCGAACATCCCCGATTTTTTTGCAAATTCAAAAATAGTTGAACCTAGAAATCCAGTTGCACCAAGTATTAGTAATCTTGGATTACTCATTTAATGTTTCCCCTTTTTCGACATCTATTTCAACCTAAATACTTTATTCTGGGTTTTTAATTCGATTTTTATATAAGAAATTCCTTCTTTTAAAAACCTTCTCTATTACTTTAAATATGAAGTTTCAGAATCTCCTCAAAACTTTAACCTAGATATCTAAGTGTTATTCAATAATCTGGCCCTTAAATGAAAAATGAGCGCTTATCTTTATTTTCAAGGATAGCGCCCGATTGCTGAAGATCATAAAGTCAAACCTTTTTCAACAAACGTCCTTTAGTTTAATAAGAAAATCAACTATCTCTCTTAATATCGTTAAGTCTATTTAAAAAATCTTGAATAGCTTTTAAGCCATATTCACGATGATTTCTTTCCAATTCTGTAAAAATAATTTCCTCTAAATCATTATCTATTGTTAATAACAATTCATATAATTCGTTTGAGCTAGGTTCGTGCATTACTATTGTTCTTAACCGTACTTGTAAATCCTGCAAATCGGAATCCCAATTCTCAAACCGTTTACAAATATCTTTAAGTTGATTTATTGTACGGAATATATTATTGTTTCTTAAAAACATTCTAGATCCCCTTAAACCGTCTTTGCCCCATTATTTCAACAAAAAGCATTTTCTCCATCTTGTAAAATTGCTACCCTTTAGTTTAACAAAACTACAAATACTTATATTTTAACAACGTCAACTAAATCGGTTCTACCTTGTCTTAAATACCAATCAGAGTTATCTGCTAAATCAATTTTTATTCTTTCAGTGGTTTCACTATTCGAAGATAATTGCCTAAGTATTTTTCCATTTGGTGAAATAACCATTGATGAACAACCCTGTTCCCTGTCAGTAATATTTGATGAGACAATGTAACGTTGATTTTCTGCTGCACGGCTAACTAGATGAGAATTCCAAACTGAGAGGTGTTCTGAACCAATCACGTTAGTTAGATAGAAAATAATTTCGGCCCCATTTAAAGACAATAGTTTCCATTGTTCTGGAAACCTTATCTCTCTGCATAACTGGATAGAACTTTTAATCTTATTGCCCCTCAATTCAATATCAAAACAGGTTAGTTCGTTACCCTCTTTAAGAATTCCTCTTTCGTGAATAGCCAAATTAACCTTTTTGTACATATGCTTAATTCCTTTTGGAGATATGTAAATTCCGGCATTATACCAACTGCCATTCTCCAATATACAAGAACCAAAGATTAAATGAATATTTTTTTCTTTTGAAATCTGTTGAAGTTCCAACATTGCACGTTCAACATCTTTCGCAACATTTTCATCAAGAAAATCTAGGTTATGGGAATACCCTGATAAACATCCTTCTGGTAATACTACAATGTCATTATTATTTGAAAAAATGATTAGATCTACCATTTTTTGAAGATTGTCTGAAACATTAAACGATGGTTTGAATTGAGCCAGAGAAATAGTTAATTCCATTAAAAATCACCACCCATTTTTTATAATTTGCTTTCGATAAAGGGTATAAATCCCTTTTCTTCTTTCACTAACCTTCCTCCGTTAGTACAACAGGAAAAAGGGATCGCTTTAGCAACCACATTCTTCAACATTCATTACTTGTATAAGGAAATAATCTTTTTAAATAGAACAATAATAGTGTGATTTAATGTTATTTATTTTTGTCAGTTAAATTCATCTCCTGAATTCTTTTCTCTGCTGCATTAATTGCTTCAACACCTGTTTTACATAATACATTGATACCTTTGACAATAGTTACAATTACAAATGCTTCTACTAACTCTTCCATAGTTAAACCTGCTTCTATAGCAGCAACGGCGTGAGCCTTTGCCCCGCTTACTTCATCATCTAAACTATCTAGTATTGTAAAAATTAATTCTCTTGTCTTTTTTGGTAAATGTCCATTTTGAATAGATTCACGCATTACTAAATATCCTTTTAATCCATTTGGAAAATATTTAGAGAGTGCTTCAGCAAAAGGTGGATTCCATTTTAATTCATCTTTGTAATAGTTGAGTATACCTTCAAAATCGTTCATAACTAAATTTAGTCTCCATTCTATTTCGCAGTTTTATGCTAATGTGAATCAACTAAACATTATAATTATTACATGGTACAAAATTATAAATCATTAATTACTTTGTAATTTTCCTTTAATTCACTTTCTCTTTTTCAATTAATTTGAATCACTAATTGTAAAAATCAAGTATAATAACAATTTCGTTACCCATTCAAATATTCCTGTTTATTCAGCTCCGAACTTTACTTAACCATGCTTAAACGCAAATAAGCACTGATCCTTATTGGAGGATAGCGCCCGATTGCTTAATAGTGGTAAATGATAATAGACTTCAAAAATAAAACTTAGTTTATTTTACTAAAGCTCCCGTTGAATAAGGTGGCATTTTTAAGTGAAGCATTTAATATATTACTTAATACTTTGTAATCTAAATCCCAATAGTAACCATTACTATCCAATAAGGCTTTATTTTTCGTAACCCATATACTACCACCATAGGTAGTATTATCTTTTGTTCTAATCAAAAGTTTTTTGTATTTTTCAGTCTTAGTTTGAGGGGGGAATGATTCAATTTTTGAATATTTTTTCCACTTCGAAACATCTTCCGCAAATTTTACAACCACGTTTTTATCTGTAACAAGGTAGGAATTTTTCTCCGTTTGAACAATTACATCTTTTAAGTCTTTTTTAGGAAGATTAAATCCCAAAATTGACAAGTGAATTTGCTGATAATACACAAATGAAATTAATATAATTAAAGCTATTGAAGATAAAATAGTCCACTTTTTTATGGTCATATTCACGCCCCTTAAATCGAAAATTCAGATAACATTTCCATCCCAATTTTATCATAAAACCAATAGCTAACTATGGTATTTTATGAAATTAACCTATACCGTTGAATAAGAAAAAGGATCGCCAGCAGCATGCAATAAGAATTTCACAAATTGCCAAAATGGCGTTTTTTACAAGTCTAATAGAACATACTATTTTTCTTTTACTAAAACGTAAGATTTACTGCCATTTTCATACATTTTTTCTCTGTAAAATGAAAAACCACATTTTTTAATATAAAAATGATGGTTTCTTTTTGAGTAATCAGGTGTTTCCACAGTCCATTTTTTTGCATCTATATATTTTTGTTCTATATCTTTCCATACAATTGTCCCCAAATGATATTCTCTATAATCTGGGTTAATAAATAACATCTCCAAACTATATTCATTATTTTGCTTACTATCAACAGTAAAGGCCCAAACAGTTTTATCATCATAAACTATTTTATAACTTTCAAAACCTTCATTCTCATTTAGCCATTTCATTAACCGACCGTTATTATATCCTGTCGGACCATCTTCTTCTAAATTTGTATGAATCGTCGTATCTTCGTTAAATGCATCAGTCATTATCTTTGTTAATATTTCATAGTCATTCGGGTATATTTTTTGATACGAAACGTTATAATTCATATTGAAATTCCCCCAGAAATTTTCTTGTTAAAGACATTATAACAACCCTAAGTAATAGTGGTCTTTTTATTTTCCTTTTATTTACTATATTTTTACTAACCTGCTTGTTGTTAGATAAACCCGAATAATTACTAATTTCATAAACACTAAATATTTCAAGATTATTCAATTAAATGGCCCTATTCATACTTTTACAAAGAAAAAGAGAACAAAAATCAGTTTGTCCTCCTCCTAAAAATATTGGCTATAGAATTGTTGCCGTAGTTTTCCACTTAACTGCGCATATACTCTTGTGGTTTCACTCTTCTCATGTCCAAGTAAAATTTGAATATTAGGGGTGCTCCATTATTCATCATATGTGTTGCGTAGCTATGCCTAAGTTGATGGAGATGGATATTCTTGTTAATGCCTGCCCGTTTCGAGATTTTCTTAATGATATACCTCATTAAATCAATACTCATACGATGTTGAGGCTTTCTCTCTGTCACAAACAATGCAGGATCATTGTCTTTTCTTTCTTCTAAAAACCTCTTTAGCCAAATATCACACCTAACATTAAAATAGACCTCCCTTTCCTTATCTCCTTTTCCATGAACAATAACAGACTGACTATGAAAATTTATATCTTCTCTATTAAGTCTAACAATCTCACCAATGCAACAACCAGTGGAATACATAAACTCAAATAACGCCTTTTCCATTGAGGTCTGACAAGACTCTCGTAAATGTTCTATCTCTTGTTCTGAGAGAAACTTAGAGATTCTTTTTCCAATTTTCGGTTCCTTTATTTTAGTTGCTGGATTCTTGATAATAAAGCCCTCTTCATTTGCCCAATTAAATAATGATTTTAGAAATCGAATTCTATGCCCTAAACTAGATGGTTGTAGGTGTTCTCCTTTTTCAACTAGATATTTCTTCAATAAATCTGTACTAATGCTGCTAATATCTATATTTCCAAAATATCGTAAAAGAACATAATACTGAAAACTATAATTTCTCATCGTTAAAATAGAGTCCCCTTCAATCCTTTTATCAGATTGATATCTCATCCAAGCTTCTGACAATAGCAATTCGGTCACACTCCCACACTATTATTTAGTCATTTTTATCATTTATAGTATGATCAGTGATTAATAGATTTATTCAGCAATCGGGAATAGCTCATAAAAAAGGATTCTTTCAATATTTATAAACCTTTAAAATAAAAGACGCTTTCCTCTCAAAGGATTGCGCCCTTTAATGGAATAACCAGGGGCTTTCGGATTAGCTAAATTCATTCCAAACAAAGATTATTTTAATAATCAAATATAATAAACGTTAAACTAGCAATAATACTAGTCCATAAGATAGTATGTACGGCTTTATAACGTGGTTTAATGGGGGTATCAAATTTTAGAAATGAATACTTATCGGCAATATTCCAAATGAAAACATTTGTCAGATTCCTGCTTAAATGCAGGAAAGTAACGAGCCATATCGAATGGCTTTTATCGTATAAGTAAAATAGAAGAATGCCACAAACAAACCATTCAATTACCTGAAATATATTTACTCTGTTACCTAAAAAGTGCCAAACCGTGAATAGACTGCTAGATAGCAACATAGCCGATATCATTCCGTACCCTTGAAATATATAGGAAAAATATCCGCGATACATGATTTCTTCTTGCAATGCAGCAAGGAAAAGAACAAAAAAGGACAGAAAAAAAGTGGTCCATTCCTTCTTCATTCTAGACAGTACCTTTGACTTTATTTTAAATTTAACAATTCCCATTTGTTGAAGAACATAGACAAACAATAGCGCAATTAACACTGTTAAAACAAACATTATGAGACCTAATAAGACATTTACCTTAGTGATATAAAAGCCAAGGGAAAATAAATCTTTTTTATCAAGGTAATGCATCATTAGATAAACAACAACAATAAATGAAAAGTTACCAATCAATGCAATCGACATAAATTTTGCACCAATACGCTGGCTAACATCTTTTATTTCAATTTTAGCTAGTGTTACGAGATATATTGTTCCTATAGTAATCCCATATGCAGAAAACAAGATCAAAAAAACCCTTACTATGACGTTGATTAGGTTCATTTCCAACTACTCCGATCTTTGATTTGTTATTCTTATAATACAAATCATTTGTCAGAGGAATATCAGAGGAATGAAATTAGCTGTTTTTTTAATGAATTTTTCAATTGCTCTCCATTCAATTTTCTCATTACATCGATTCGAAGCTTTTGATAATAAATCAGAAGTTCATCATTTTCGCTTACTAGTTGCTTCAACAAATGGCAAACATGTGTAACAGCGTGGAAAAACTGAAGTTCAAATTTTGTTACTTTCATAATCTCCATGCCCTTATGAATACAATACTTTCCTGCTTCCTTTTCATCTTTTTTCATGTGATAAATGCCCTTTGCAATTTCAAAGTAGCTACTCTCTCTAAGGTATGGTTTTTCCATAAGCAATGTTTCTATCTCATCAAGTTTCTCTTCAGCATCACCGAGGGAGGAAGCCAAAAGAACAAACACTTGGTTGGTCAAAATAGACAAGTGATAGTTCTCAATTTGATGTTTAGAAACCATTTTTAAAGCCCAGTCTACCTGTACACATGCTTTATCAAATTGTCTATTCCATATAAGGAAGAAGACCAAATCAAGAGCTTGTAATTCCCACTTCCGAGATAACTCTAACTCATTTTTCTGTAGGAATTTTTGGATCATCATAATTCCAATTACGGGATCATCTTCTAATAATCCATAGAGAATGATCATAAAATAAGCTCGATCCCAAAAGGGAATAGTTTCGTCCAAAAGGATTTTCCAATTTCCTTTTATTAATTCCATATACATAGTATAAAAAGGGTCGAGTTTTACTCCTAATATTTTTTGTTGGTCGGCCAGTGCTTGCATTGCTTCACCTTGTCCGAATAAATGATATTTAGAAAATATCTTTTTAAATTGGTCGTTAAATTCAATATCCTTAATGGAAGGAGGAATTACCCCATTTTGTTCAACAACAAAAAGTCGGTATCCCAGTCCGCGGATTGTTTCAATATCTAGGTAATCTCGCCAGCATTTAAGTTTTTTTCGGAGTCGATAAATATGGTCATCGACCGTTCGATCAGTTGGATCTTCATGAGGCCAAACCGCATTTAAAAATGCTTCTCTTGAAAATCCTTGGTTCGGGTGATTATAGAGAAATTGAAATAATGCAAACTCTTTGGGTAACAAAGTAATCGTTTTTCCTCCTAACGAGATTTGAAACTGATTTATATCTAAATAAAAGTTAATCAAAATAATCACCTCAAAAGGAAGAATTATTACAATTTTAAATCCCATAACTATATTACTATTTTTCGAAAAATCAAGTAATACTTTTTTATTTACTATTTTGAATGAAGAAGGAACTTTAAGCTTTAAACCTTAATTTAGGTACCATTTCTTTCTCCAAAACCATATAAAAGATAACCTTCCTTATTCAAGAAAGGCTCCCTAAACATTAAATAGACGCGATCATATTTAAATAATCGCGCCCTATAATGGAATAACTAAAATATGATCTCAATCCTAAAATCACTTAATTTTTATTCAACTAACGCTACCCCGTTAGCTGAATAAGATGTTTATTTAGTCCCATTAACAATGAGGTCTGCTCTTTCAAAAGGTTTATGTTCTTCAACATAAATGTCTTCTGAAATCATCCAATTATTTTCCCACATATCACGAGCCTCTTCCCCGTCTCTTTCAAGACCTCGTGAAAGCCTTATTTCTCGTGAACAATCAACCCATATTGTAAAATTGTATTTATTTGCCAATTCCTTACGAATGGAATAAACACCCTCTATTATGACAATTCCCCCAACTGGAACAGTATGCCATTCTGCCAAATCATCCGTCTCCCAATCATATCGCTGATAATGTCCATCTTTGTTTTGACTAATAGGTTCAAGAACTTGATTTAATACACGTTTCCAATCAAAATCTGCACCAATAGGCTTTTTCTCTGGGTGTGTTTTTATAATATGTGAGGATGGTAAATAAAAATCATCCATATGTACAACAGTTACATTAGAACATTCATTCTTCAATTTATTTGCGAATCTACTTTTTCCTGAACCCCCACAACCATCTATTCCAATTAACAAGGTTGATTGTTTTTTTGGAATTGAATCAATTGACCTAACCAACTGTTCAAAATTATTAAATTCACCTTTTTTAGTTTTGAAATTCACTATACCACCACTTTTAAATTTGTTAAATATTAGTTCTTCAAAACATTCAGTTACACCTGCTTATTGAAGTAAACTATTCTTTACTTGAATAAGAAAAAAGCAATCCTTCTTTATTGAAGCATCGCACCCTCACGGTGAAGAAGAAAATTATATTGATAACTGGGGTTTTCACCTAATTTGAATAAAGATAAGCTCTTTTCTAGATATAGACCATAGTATGAAATAGGCTAGACATTCTCCCTCAAAAAAGTAGGTGAAATCATGAATCTAGACATGAGAGCCTATATGCCTCATCATTATGGAACAGGATATATGTCATATCCTTACTACGGTACCCATATGGGATACGGATACCCATCTTATGGAATCGGGTACTATCATCACCACCATCCACACTATCATCCTCATTATCATCATATGGACACTCATTTTGCCGTGCCTTTTAGATACCCAACCTCTTTTTTATTACCATAACTAGGATTTTAAGAAGCACCCAAATTAACCCCCCCTTGAATGCCAAGGGGTTTTAACTTGTCCGTTTTATACGTTTCTGCATAATCCTTTACATTTTTGATGAATCAACGTTTTCAGCTTCTGAAGAAGCCTAGCAGCTGTATAAAAAAGTTGTGGTTTATGCAATTCTTGTTCTACCTGCTCCGTTAGCTTAAGTTCATTTCTTCACAATCTTCACGACACAATTAAAAATGTTATTCAACAATCTGGCCCTAAAATGGAAAATGAGCGCTTATCCTTGTTGTTTCAAGGATAGCGCCCGATTGCTGAAAAGGTGTTCTAATTTCTTAATGCACATCCCTCTGCGACATAAAAAAGCCAACATAATAATGTTAACTTCATTACCATTTCTTCAACTAAAGCATTAATAAAAAATTTCTCCTAAATGGATGATAACTTGTATCTTATTTTCTTCAACAGCAATTGTTTCTCTGACTCATGTACACCTTCAACCAGTCTCGCAGCCATTACAGGCAACAACCAATTATCAATACTTTTTGCTGAGGTATTTGTCAATTTTATGTAAGAGTTTAAATAAAAACTCGCAAACGCTTTTCTTAATGTAT
>JAUZPL010000103.1 GCA_030705955.1 Bacillota bacterium
GCGACGAGGAGGCTCCCGTTCCGCCCGCGGAAAGCGAGCGTCTGGAGCGGAAATCAACTTGCCCGTTTATGAAGTTTTGCCTTTTTTGTCCAAAATAAAAAAGATTGCCGAGAAAAAATACCCCTTTCTCGACAATCTGAGGCAGGATTTCTCCTGCCCTTTACTAGATTTTGGGTCCATGTTCATTCCAGTAATCTTGGTAAACTTGATGGACCAGACTGGAGGTGTTTTTTCCGCTGGAGGAATAGGAGAGGATTTCGTGAGCAAAAAAGAGGCTAACACTTACGAAAATCACTACCATGGCAAGGGCAAAAAAACGTTCTGTACCATTCCATTTTTTCATAACCGTGCTCCTTTCGACTGTTTTCCTTTTTTTATATTCAATGACTTTTTTGTTCATTCCATTTTTTTAAATAGTCGATGGATTACGTTTGATAATGATCATTTCGTGAATTTTTAGATCATTTGGTATTTAACAATGGAGAGATTTCCCTAAACAAGTTACATTGCAGGAAAGCTTTAAAAAAACAAAAACAAATTATTGTTTTTGTTCTAATTTCTTAAATCCTTTTGATACCAACCAACAAATATTAGATAATATCCAGTAAATAAAAAAGCTATAAATGTTTTTCCATGCAAATTCCTTGTATATTTGTAAATACTCCATAAACGGTTCCGCAAGAAATGCAAGAAATGTTGATAGACATCCTGCATATAAAATGAATTTTTTAAATTCATTTCTGCAATGTTGATAAACCAACATAAATGGGATAATCACAATTCCAACATCGTATGGATAAAATTGCGGATTTAAGTAAGGGGTAAGACGAACAGGATATATCCAAAACATTGCATTACTTCCTATTGAGTCAAGGATTATTGCGGCTACACCGAAAAATAGTCCAAATAAGGTTGTTTCTGTAATATTTTTCTTATCAACAAATTTCCACCAAATAATTGGCGGTAAAACACTTAGAATAACTAATAACCACCACCTTGGGGTTAAATAATTACTTTCTTTCCAAAAGGTATGAAGTGCATGATAATATTTCTTCTCCTCTTTTAAAACCTCATCTAAAGAAATGGAATTTAATAAGTAAAAATTTAAAATGTCTAGTACAAAGATCCTCAAGATAGTTTCATCCTTTATAATCTATTAATGGTTATTTTAACTAATCAAATAAAGAAATATATAGTATGTATGCCTTATTTAATAATTACATATGATGTGGTTTTAATTTTTTAGAAAAGATGCTAATTACAGCGTTCATTCTTAATGACTTCTTTCTCAATTGTGCAAATCCATTTATAATATCTAATTAATATATACAATAAAATGGGGCTTACTATAGCTTCAATCCAAAACGTCCACCAACCAAAATGAAAAAATCCAATAGGTTTAGGTAATAACGTAAAAGCCTCATAAAGTAGAATGCCGATAGTCCATAAAATAATAAAGGAGATACGTTTTAACAAAGTAGAACCGAAAGGGTACCAATTAAGAAATATTATGTTAACGGGAGGGACTAAAAAAAAATATGGAAGCGCACCTGCAAAGTCAATATCCTTATTGAAATACCAATAGCCTTTATATTTAAAGTTTATAAAAACGTCAAAAGCCTGTTGGAAAGCTGCGGTAAAAAGCCAAATATGTACTATTTTGTTCTTCGTTAATTTATTATTGGTTTTAAATGCCACAAAGTTAAAGATCAAAATTGAAATGATTAGTCCTATCATAATTTTTCCATTTCCAAAAAAATCCTTCAATACATATTATTTCCCAATTAAAAAACTGGATACTATTTTTATTCATCCTTTTCAACAAATATAATGGGAAAGGGATAATAATTGTAGAGAAATGTGAAGATGTCACTCTTCACTTTTTTGGAGCAACTACTATAGGATGGTAGTCAATGGTAACGAATGGTTTCGTGAACTTTAGTCCTCTTTTCTTTAAAGCCCAAGGTAATAAGGCCATTCCTGCTGCAAAATATGTCCATGCACCGGCAGTAAGTGCGGGTACTGACTCAACGAGGAGCAATTTGTTTAAGACTGTAAAAAGCCCAACTAAAGCTGCTGAGGCAAGTGCCATGCCATATCCTAGAAGCCATTTTCTTTCTTTCATTATATCCTCCCTATCACCGAATAAAATGATCTATTGTTTTTTAAAAATCTTGTAATACTTCTTGTTCATTTCCCTTGTGTACTGTTTTTATTCTTATAATAAGTAAAATAGAAAAATTTTAGAAGTTTTTTTATTCATCTTCTTTCTCCATATTTTCTTCATAGTTACCTTTTATAGTTAAAGTAAAGATAAAATGAAACAAAAATATGTTATTAAAATTTTTAGATAATGGAGGGTATAAATATGATGTTGATCTGGTTATTGCTATTTGGATTAGTAATATATTTGCTTTTTAATCATCCAAACTATACTATTAGCCACCAAAACGTTAATCAAAACAGTGATCCATTGGAAATTGCAAAAATAAGGCTTGCTAAGGGAGACATAACCATAGAAGAATACGAAAATGTAAAAAAAGTAATTTTGAACATAAAATAAGGAGTGATGGAAAATGAAAAGGAACCTTGTGGCAGGGCTTTTTGCAACCGGTTTAATCATTGCAGGAGGAACGGGAGCGTATGTTGCTTATGCAAAGGACAATGCAAATTCAAAGGTTATGATGGGGCAACAAGGAATGGGAACAAATCAGATGGTACAAATGATGAATTCAAAAGGGATGCAAGAGATGATGAACTCAAATGATATGCAAACAATGATGAATTCAATGGATACGAAAGCATTGAGTGAGAAAGATTGGAAAGATATGCAGCAGCTTATGCAGAGTAAAGATTATAGCTTTGATCATATGCTTCCATATATGAAAAAAATGCATCCAAACCTAAGTAATGAGGAATTAAAATCCTTTTATGATAAAATGCATGGAAAAGATGGAACTGCAAGTTGTAGTAATCTAATGCAAGAAAATACCGGAGAAAAATAATATTGAAAAAATAGTTTTCCATGAAAATAAGTATGGAAAGGAGAAGTACAATGATAAATTGGATTATAGGAATCATCATTTTTTTAGCAGCAGGCTATATGATGTTTAAACATATTCAAAGATCTAAACAAGGCAAATGTCCTCATTGTGCATCCAAATGTTCTTGTGGGGAAGATCATTGTTAGTTTCATTGAGTGAAAAAAGTCGCTTCCAGGAAAAAGTGGAAACGACTTTTATTTTGTTGATTATTTCCTTATGGCATAATACTGATTCCATTTGGAGTTTTTCCAACATGGATTGTTTTAACGACCGTATTTTTCGAATTGTCAATGACACTTACTGTATTGTCAAACATGTTGGTTACATAGGTAAATTTAGTATCAGGGCTTGTTACGACTCCATGGGAACCTTTCCCTGTTTCAATTGTAGCAACAACTTTTTTAGTTTTTAAATCCACTTTTGATAAAGTATGTGAAGGGTTTTTTTCAGATCCTTGGTTGGCCACATAAGCGAATTGGTTATCAGATTGAATAAAAACTTGGGCAGGACCCTCGCCAACCTTAACTTTATCTATTTTACCAGAATCTAAATCAATAATAGCAAGAGCATTTTCCTTGTTTAACGTTACAACAAGTGTTTTTCCATCAGAAGTTATACCAGTTGTTACAGGTGTATCACCGACTTGAATTTCTTTCTCTTCTTTTAATGTAGAAAGGTTTATCACGCTAATGCTATTTTCACCCATATTTGCTACATAGGCAAACTGACTGTCATTTGAAATTCTGAACCCATGGGGACCTTTTCCAGTTGGAATCTTCTTAATAACTTGAAAGCTCTTCATATCAATAACTGAAATATTGTTGTCCTCATTGTTTGTTACTACTGCGTATTTCCCATCATTCGTAAATACTAGATGTGCAGGGTGGTTTCCAACTTCAACTTCTTTTATTATCTTATTAGATATCGGATTGAAAAAAATTGCTTTCCCCTTCATATTCATTGTCATGCTAGGAATCACAGTTGCTCCTACAATTTTTCCATTAGGGGAGACCTGGATATTGTGAACCATTCCATCTATTTTGTAATTATCGACAACTTTTAAGTTCTTGACACTAATTTTTGAAATACTTCCGCCTTCATTTGCAGTGAAAATAAAACAGTTCCCAATGTTAATTAAAGAAATATCGCCCTTTTTTATCTTTTCACTTTTACTATTTTGGTTTCCACAACCCGCAAGAATTAATGTAAAGAATAAGAGTGTGGTAAACAATGCTGTTAAGTATTTTTTCATTTAACTATTCCTCCTTACTTCTAAAAAACAATAGCTTCGACGCAAAAAAACATAATCACGGTTGTTATCTAGTTTAAATAAAAAATGTGCAGGAAGTATGCACTTTTAAATCATTTTTTAATTTTTTAGTCGAACTGTTTCAATAGGCAACAAATTTTTTAATGCCTACCATATGATAAAAGGTTCTGAATTTCTCAGAACCTTTTTTATCTCTTAGAAACCTATAATATTATTTCAACTCTGATAATTGTCTTCATTTGTTTTAATTAAAAGTCAATATTTATACAAATAATCTCGATATTTTCTTCAAACTTTTAAACTATTATAACAGTATAAATACAAGTTGCTGATATTAAAAAAACTATTACAGCTTAGCATTGTAAAAATGTATGATTGGGGGTGAATAATTTGAAAACGAACTACAAAGAAGAGATGATTGGTATTTTAATAGAAATTAATCGGCTGTTAACGGAGCATTTAAAGATCCAAAAAAGCATTTTCAATCCCACGTTAAGGGCAAAAATTACAATTCCTTTCATTACAAAAAAAATAGATTTTGAGGGGCTTTATGAGGCAAACAAAAAGATTCAAGATGAGCTATATCGTACAATAAGAAGAATGCACAATGACAAAAAGGAATTAAATGTAGATCCCTTCATATATGGAGGAATAAAAGATTATGGACTCCTTTTTAATGCTTCAAGTGAAAAGCTAACACAAATTGCTTATGAATTGCACCAAAAATCTACAAAACAAAGCAAAATAACCGATGAAGAATATGATCAATTAATCAATGAATATCAAATGTTTGAAAATTTTAGAATGCAGAAGGGGAGCATCATCCAAAAGATTGCTGGAATGCTAGCTCAATAAAAAAATAAAAGTTGTATTTTTTTCTATTCACCAATTAGTAAAACTTTCTTGATACTTTCTGCTGAATTTTTTGATAAGATTTAACCTTGCTATAATATTAAAAAATAGAAAGGGGGGAATAGGAATGAAAAGATTAACATCTCTATTTCTTTTATTTATATCTGTTGTATTGTTTGCTGCTGGCTGTAGTTCCAATAATGCAAATGTAACCTTTAACAAAAAAAATAAGCCATTACCGGATTATGTATTAAATTCATCGCAAAAGGTAAAAGAAACATACATAATGGCATCGAACTATCCGAAGGTTTTATCGCAAGTTCCTTGTTTTTGCGGCTGTGGGAAAGATGCTGGGCATGTAAGTAACCTGCAGTGTTATATTGATAAAATGGGTCCAAATAATGCTGTTGAACAATGGGATAATATGAGTATATCGTGAGACACTTGTATCGATATCGCCCGGGAGGCGATTCAAATGCATCAGGATGGCAAGAGTCCTAAGGAAATTTATCAATTAATAACTCAAAAGTACAAAGATGTAGGAACACCAACTCCAACACCCGAACCAAAATAGAAGTTTAAATCGAAAAAAGTAGAATTTTTCTTTAAGGTTCAAGCATTTGATGTAAAAGGCCGTTTCCAAAAAGGAAACGGCCTTTTACTGTAAATTGTACTTGAATTGTTTATAGTAGTTCTATTAATCAAATATAGACAATTTTTGAATCCATAAAAAAACCAAACTCTTGTTTTATTTTATAGGAAACTTCAAACTTTCTTCATACATTATTGCTAAAATCTGTTTAAGGATTTGGTAAAGGAGTTATACAATGAAAGACATCCTTTTTTTAAATAGTATTTCTACAAAACTAGGTTTATTATTCAGTGTTGTTTTTCTTACCTTGCTATTAATCTTAGGTACTATTTTATATGGAGTGTTTTCTAATTTGTTTGTGGACTTTGTTACAAGCGATTTATTAAATCGGGGTAATAGCCACGCAAATGCTTTACAAGATGACAATAGTCAAAAAATGTTAGGCCATGTTCTACTGATGGAAAAAGGAGGTTCTACACACGTAATCGTAACAGATCAAAATCATAAGATAGTTGGCTCCTCTATCCCTCCAAATAGGGAAATGAAAAGCCAAGTTTTAAAATTTGGGAAACAGAGAGTTAACCAGATCCTTGATCAAGATTGGAAACGGGACCCCTATATAGTTACCATTTCTTCTATTGGTAATAAAAAAGGGTATGTTTATATGTTCTATCCCACTCTTGTTCTAAGAGAAACGGTAATGGTCTTAAAGGTCCTTTTTCTTGTTACCAGTATTGGGACAGTTTTATTGGGTTTAGGCTTAATTGGTTTTTTGTCGAGAAAAATAACAAAGCCATTAGTAATGATGAAAGAAGCCACAAATAAAATAGCGTCAGGAAAATATCAACAGACGATTCAAACAAAAGGGAATGATGAATTAGCTCAGCTTTCTAATTCCATACAACAGTTGGGGGAACAATTACAATTTTACGAGGATACCAGGAATGAATTTTTATCAGCAGTTTCACACGAACTTCGAACTCCTTTAACCTATATTAAGGGTTACAGTGACGTTCTTGTAAAAGGCATGATACAAAGTGAAGAGGAACTGAAGGATTATTTATTGATTATTAATAGAGAAGCAAAGCGTCTTTCTTTCCTTGTCAATGATTTATTTGAAATGGGGAAACTTCAAACGAGGACATTCCAGTTAAATAAAGAGGTGGCTGATATCCATGCTATTATTCAGAAAGTCATTTCCACTCTAAAACCAGAAGCTGAAAAGAAGGGAATTAAAATCTATTTTTCTTCAACTGAATTTCAGGAAATTAAAATAGATGCCCAAAGAATAGAGCAAGTCATATATAACCTCGTTGAAAATGCAATTAAATATTCAGATGATGGGGTAATTCAATTAGATACGTTTTTACAAAATGAGTTTATGGTGATACAGGTTAAAGATTCTGGGATTGGTATCCCACAAAACGAGATACCAAAAATTTGGGATCAGTTTTATCGTGTGGATAAATCGAGAGGAAGACAAACGGGAGGATCAGGATTGGGTTTATGGATAGTCAAACAAATAATTCATGCGCATAATGGTGAATTGAGCGTGGATAGTGTTGAAAATGAGGGATCAATATTTTCCGTTTATCTTCCTTTAAAATCTTAAACTCAAACTGGAGGAAAAGAATGAATAGGATTTTAATTGTTGATGATGAAATAGAAATGAGAATGCTTTTACGAATATATTTGCAACAGGAAAATTATTTTGTTGAAGAAGCAGCAAATGGAAAAGAAGCTTATGATCGAATAGTGAAAAATGATTACGACCTCATAGTGTTAGATGTTATGATGCCAATAATGGATGGTTGGGAAACAATTGAAAAGGTAAGAAAAGTGTCTGACATTCCAATCATTTTATTGACCGCAAAAGGTGCTATAGAAGATAAAGTAGCGGGTTTATCATCCGGAGCAGATGATTACCTTGTCAAACCGTTTGATGAAGCTGAATTAGTAGTAAGAATAAAAGCATTATTAAGAAGAACAAATAAATTGAAAATGAATGACGAAATACTTAAATTTAATGGGATGGTCATGAATATTACAGCCAGGGTACTAACATATCGCGAAAGAACAATTCTATTAACGCAAACAGAATTTGATCTTTTAAAAATGCTGTTTCAACATAGAGGGAATGCTTTGTCCAGAGAGCAATTGATTGAGCAAATTTGGGGTATTGATTTCATAGGCGAAGACCGCACCATCGATTCTCATGTTAAAAATCTGAGGGAAAAATTACATGCCTCAGGTATAGCTAAATCACTCATAAAAACAGTTTGGGGTATAGGATATAAAGTGGAATAGGGTGATAAAATTGAAGAGAATGTGGATTGGGCTTTTATTAGCATTCTTAATTTTTCATGGTGTTTCTTTTCTAATATTTGTATTACGAATGATATGGTTTCCTCCCACTATGATGGGGATGATGATGGGAAAACAAATGATGTTTTATCACATGTTTTTTTGGATTAAAGAAACATTTTGGCTTTCATTATTCTTTATAGGAATTATTTTATTAATTTGGGTCATTAGAAATAACAAAGGTAAGAAAGAGTAAGGTAATGATTATGTGAAATTCTCATAAAGTGGTCGTTCTCCATATTTTTTTCATACACTTCATTTATAGTTAATGTAAGAAAAAGATTGGAGGTTAAAAATATGATGATGGGAAGAGGATTTGTACATGGTTTTGGCCCATATGGTGGATGTGGTGGACTTATACCAATGGTAGTAATTTTATTATTGGCCGGAATTTTTATTCTACTCGCAGTAAAACATTATCGAAGAAAATCAGTATTATTCGCACAAAACTCTAATGCAATAGAAATTTTAATGACAAGATTGGCAAAAGGAGAGATAACTCAAGAAGAGTTTGAAAAACTATTGAAACTAATTCAGTAGAAAATCCTTAGTCTTTTTCGTGAGCACCTAAGCATTGAAAAACCGGAGATTTTTTTCGGTCTTTTTCTATTCCATTATTTAATAGAAACCTTTTAGAAATAGTAGAAGATGATTAGAATAAAAGAAGAAATTTTCTGTAACTTAATTGAATTATTTGGTAATTAAATAAGATTGACTATAAAGATAGTGGGTTAAGATAATAGGAGGTGTGATTGTTAAATGAGTAATGGAGCTTTTGTTGCTATTTTTACGAGTTTTATGGGTGCATTTGTTTGTATAATGGTAGCTAGTAAAATAAGAAAAGGTAAAAAAGATCAACCTAAATAAACCTCAATCAATTGAGGTTTATTTTAATAACATTTATCTTTTTTTAATTAGATTACGGAAAATACGTCCCACTAAAAACATTCCGAAAACAAGTACTATTAACAAGAATAAAGGTATATGATGCATCTTTTTTCCCTCCTTTTAAATTGTCTTGCTGTTGTTTTCTTCTTTATTAAATTATACTTCTATCCTGTTGTTTAGTATAGTAAACGCGATGCAAGAAAATATTCGAGGCAATAGATGGATAAGGAGCCTTGGCAAGCATAAGGAAAAGATGTTGGCTATATTCTTTATTACAAAAACCCTCTATTTTCCAAAAGAGAAATTAACAGAGGAAATGAAAAATCTGTAATTGCTTATTGTCTAGATAAAATCAAAAGGTGCTAACATTAGAGCTATCAAATGAGCCGTTGTTAGCACCTTTTAATTTTAATAAAAGAACAAACGCTAGAATAGTACGAACTATTAAAGTATGATGTTCAAAAATATATATAATTATGTAAAATATGGTATTATTAGAAGTATAAGGAATTATATTGTTGTGGCTTAACATTTCTTCTACACTATAACAGTAAAATAATCCCAAATTGGCAATAATCGAAACAAAAATGGAGTCCATTCATTTACAATTTCCGCCATTATTTTTCCCTTTGGAAAGAGATGGGCAAAACCTTTTGTTCTGAAACATAATGGGTTTCTAATCGTCAAAAATAGCAGGAGGGTTAAATAAATCGATGAAAGGGTTTTTACTCGATGAAGAAGCTAATAATTTCTTGGATTTTGGTGATTTCATTATTTACTTTAGGACCTGGTGCCTATGCTAAATCGTCAACAGATTCTCTAACGAACTCACAAGCTTTAAAGCTTGCATTAATAGCCAGGGATCATTATTGGAGTGCAATGGAAGGATTTAATATAAAGATTCACTCTTCTCCAAGTGAATACAAAACGTTCACTTATAAAGGCATCCCGTATCGTTATTTCAGTAAGGAATTTGATACAAAAGCTAAACTTCTCAAGTATTTAAACGAATCCTATACGTTAAATGCCATTAATAAAGCGTTTAACAAATACCATTTTATTGTTTATAATGGAAAGCTTGCTCAACCTGATGCAGACGGCGGTAGCTCAGCCAACTGGAAGGAAGCTAAAGTCAAACTTCTGTACCACAGAGAAGGGGTTCGTTTGTATCAATTTACCGTTCCTCTCCTTCTTGACATTAAAATAAACGAAAAAGACAAAGTTACCTTTGTTAAAGTCCATAATAAATGGCAGATTAATAATTTTGATGCGGTCAATTAAAATCAAGAAGAGCAAGACAAATGACCAAATTTGAAGTCTATATAATTGGTTTCCTAAACTCTAGTTTAAAATCTACTTACTCCCGTATTCACATATTTTATATTTTATCGTATAAAAATTATTTATAGGATAGAGGAGTTAGAAAATGAAATAGAATAATATTTACGCAAAACGTATAATTGACACAAGAACTGGCAGACAAATTGACTCTGCCAGTTTTCTTATATATAAAGGCTTTTTAAAGTTTTTAGAAAGAATGGACATCCAAAATGACATAATAATTTAAAGGACAATGTCCTTTGTA